>CAZSQB010000043.1:0-9167 GCA_964608945.1 uncultured Gammaproteobacteria bacterium | reverse complement strand
GCGGATATTGATAAGAATATTTTTCTTATTAATGATTTAGCCAATGTTGTCCCAAGTGAAGTGAGGCCACTTCGGCCGGAAGAAGAGGAGCGTATTGCTTCCACTCTCTCAACTCGCTTTGGTTTCAAAGTTGCTCCCGAGCTTGAGGGGAAGCGATTGAACAGAAGCTATGGATATGTCGGTGCGGAGCAGCACTTGGCTCGCTATCCTGGAGATAGCATGGCTACACATTTTGCTACACAAGAAGATGCAGAAAAATATTATTCATCTGGTATGGCGACTGGGCTTGGCGCGTGGGGGTATTTTGCGTCATCAAAAGATGCGATGACAGAAAAGGACGTCTTGCGAGAGAAATATTATATCGCTGTCCAGACATTTTTAGCACCTGGCTTTCAGGAAAATGTATCTGATCGTTACAATTTTTTTAAATACAGAAAAATGCTCGTTGTTAATCCGCAAAATGGAAAAGCAATCGTTTGTATCATTGGGGACGCCGGACCGGCTGAGTGGACGGGAAAATCTTTAGGTGGGTCACCTGAGGTAATGAAGTATCTTGAGCGCGTTGACGGAAAGGCGCGTGGGTCAGTGTTATACTATTTTGTTGATGATCCGAGTGATACAATTCCGTTAGGACCGGTGGAGGTGCAGTAAAAAAATTTCAAATTTCAAATGTCAAATTTAAAATAATTACCAATTTCCAAATTCGAATATGAAGAAACACTTCTACAGTCATATTGTTCGGATGGATACATTACATGTAGAGCTAGGTAGTATGGATTTGTCAGAGGAAGAAAGAGAGCATTTGCTTTCACTCGCCGATTCAAATGTTCACCATGCTGTCATGGGTACTATTCTTTCCGAGTTGTCTCACGAGGACAAAAAAATCTTTTTACGCCTTTCAGCGATTGATGATCATAATGCAATATGGAGACACCTCAATAAAAAAATACATGACATTCAAGGAAAAATAAAAAAAGCAGCTTCAGAAATACTCACAGACCTTCATCAAGACATCGAAGAGGCAAAGGGTGAGAAGTAACCAACCAATAACTGATTTTTTCAGCTTCCTGTCATAGAGATGTACAATTTCGGTCAAGCAGATTTACCTCAAATCCTGATAATGGGTGCATATGAAGAATAATCCATGGTTACAAGCAAAAGAGCAATTACTCAAAGCGGCATCAGCAATGCAGCTTGATCCTCTATTTCTTTCGTCTTTGCTTTCACATGATCGGATAATTACCGTCTCTTTGCCGATGCGGACGGAGAAAGGAAAGATAGTGGTTTTTACCGGCTACCGCATGCAGCATAATAATATTTTGGGCCCATATAAAGGAGGGATTCGTTATCATCAGGACGTGTCGGAGGATGAGGTGAAAGCGCTTTCTTTCTGGATGACAGTTAAGAATGCCGTCGTTGACGTGCCGTTTGGTGGCGGAAAAGGAGGAATAACAGTTGACCCAAAGCTTCTTTCAGAACGGGAGCTTGAAGCATTGACTCGCCTTTTTACCAAACGGCTCGCCGACGCTATAGGGCCTTATACAGATGTTCCCGCACCGGACGTGAATACAAACGGGAAAATTATGTCATGGATCGTTGATGAGTATAGTAAAATAGTTGGTCAGGAAACACCAGCAGTCGTTACGGGAAAACCGGTTGATAGGGGCGGATCTGAAGGAAGAGTTGAAGCAACAGGATTGGGAGGGTTATATGTACTAATGATGCTCCTTCGCCGCCTTGGAAAAAAACCACAGGGGATGACTGTTGCGGTGCAAGGATTTGGCAATGTCGGATACAATATAGCGCTTTTTTTGCAAAGGCAAGGATTTACAGTCGTTGCACTTTCTGACTCAAAAGGCGGTATCTATATTCCGTCGGGCATCAGCGATATTGAGCAAGTACAGCAATGCAAAAAAGAGAAAGGGTACTTAGCAGGGTGCTACTGTGTCGGATCAGTCTGCGATATTGCGAATAAGGATACGCTTAAGGGAAAAGACATCAGCGTCTCTGAAATTCTTACGCTGCCTGTTAATATTCTTGTCCCAGCTGCTTTGGAAAATGTCATAACCAAGCACAATGCGAAAGATATTAAAGCAAAGATTATTTTGGAAATGGCAAACGGCCCAACATCTGATGAGGCAGATGCGATCCTGCAAAAAAAGGATATTATCGTTGTTCCTGATGTTTTGGCAAATGCCGGCGGCGTGGCAGTGAGCTACTTTGAATGGCTTCAAAACCTTCACAATAAAAAGTGGAAAAAAATTCAGGTATTTCGAAAGTTGCGGGAAAAAATGGAAAAAGCCACAAAAATCGTGCTACGAATTGCAAAAAGCAACAAGGTGACGCTGCGGGAAGGAGCGTATATGCTTGCCCTTCACCGCTTGGAGCAGGAGTGGAAAGAGGAAGGAAAAGAAACTATGCGGCCAAACGGGCACCAAGATGGAAAGAAAGGCAAGACGCAGCAGGTGGTTTTGAGAGCATGATCTTATTGATAGTATTTAGCTTTATTTTCTTCTACTATTATCTCTTAGGTTTTGATTTTTGAGTTTTGACCTTTGACTTTACGTTTGTATGTTTTCATGAGACAGAAATTCATAATAACATTTAACCCATACTGCTCTGCGTACTTCTTTGCCTCTTCATTGATGACGCCTTCCTGCATCCAGACCGTCTTGACTTCCCCTCGGGCGACTGCTTCTTTGACGTGGGGCATGACGTCTTCGGAGCGGCGGAAAATATCCACAATATCAATCTGTTGCTCAAGAGGGACTGATAACAGATCAGGGTAGGCTTTTTCTCCTAACACTTCCGTTTCATTGGGGTTAATAGGTACAATTTTGAATCCTTGTGACTTAAGGTACGATGCAACCTCGTAACTTGGCCTATCGGGCTTGTTGGATAATCCGATAACTGCTATTGTTTTGACATTGTCTAAAAGGTTCGCATTCACGATGCTAAGTATAGCAGAAACGTTTTTTGCTATTGCAATTGTATTCTGGTATAGTACAATAGTTAAAATACCTGTCCATGGATAACACGTCACCGACAAATCCAACAGTTCTACCAGTGGCTACTCCCCCGGTAAGTCAAGCGACGCCACCGCCAAGTCAAACGCCCGTGCAACCTTCATCAGTCACTCCCCCCCAAGCAACTCCTCCGCAGCCACATTCCTCTGGAAAAAAACCCTATACTATTTTTGTTATCATCGGTATCTTAGTTGTCCTTGTTGTGATTCTCGCTTTCCTTCTCCCAACCCTTATGCGAAATAAAACTGAAGAGCCTGTCAATGTTGCTCCGACGCCTGTTGTGGAGGAAGCAACGCCGACCCCAACAGATGATGAGGCTGATGTTTCGGAGGGATTGACGATAACCATTACATCACCTGAAGATAAGACGACAGTAAGCACTGCAACCGTGGCAGTTTCGGGTACGACGACGCCTCTTTCTGATGTTTTTGTTAATGATGCGGAATTGAAAGCCAACAGTGCCGGGAATTTTTCAACGACAGTCACGCTTGATGAAGGAGAAAATACGATTTTGGTTGCGGCAAATGATGCGGATGGCAATTACGCTGAGAAACAGATTACCGTTACGTATGAGCCAGCTCAGTAATATACTTATTAATCTATGAAAAAATTAATTATTTTTGGTTCACTTTCACTCTGCATGTTCGTATTTCTTGTTGCTGCGCATGCGCAAGAAGAGACTGTAACGCCGACGGAATCTACTGAATCCACACCAAATCCTGCAACTGGACGGAAGAAACCTCTCCTTCGAACAATAAAAGACAAGCGAAATGATGTTATGGAGAAGAGAGGAGAAGGAGCTATGAGGAAGCTTGCTGGAAAAGGCAACCGGGTACACTTGGTTGGGGCAGAAGTGAATGCAGTTGGCGATGGTACGATTACTGCTGAGAAAGATGGAAAAACGTATACGGTGAATACTGATACAAAAACTAAACTCAGGAGACATTTCTGGGGAAAATCTGAGCTTGCAGAGTTTTCTATAGGCAATATGGTCAATATTTGGGGCACGTGGGCGGATGAGACACAGACAACGATCAATGCCAAGATGATCAAGAATCTTTCCATTATGAAACGGCATGGTGCTTTCTTCGGAACCATAAAATCACTCGGTGATAATAGCTTTGTTATAACCAGCGTACATCGGGGCGACCAGACCGTGACCGTTGCGACAACGACAAAATACCTCAACAGACGCGAGCAGGCTATCGCCTTTGCCGACCTTCAGGTAGGCCATAGAGTGCGGATCAAAGGCTTGTGGGATAAATCAAATAATACCGTAACAGAAGTTGTGCAGGTGAAAGACTTTTCATTACCTCCGAAAACAGAAAAGACAACTACAATTACCCCCACAGTCACCGAGACACCGGTCGAGTAATTTTCCCCGTTAGGTTAAGCTAAAACTGTCAGGTACTTGTCAAGAATAAAGTTAAGCTTAGTCGTATAATTAGCCTATAATATGTCAGTTGTGGAAAACGTTGAAGCCAGAGCAGCTTTAGGCGTACATCCGTATCAGCCAATGCGTAGAGTTAATCACGCAGAACTTCGTCAGGTCGACACTGATCCACAGCGTTTCGATTGGACCGCAAACATCTTTGAACGATGTTATTTAGAATTAGCACAAAGAGGGATCTTTTCGGAAGTTCCTTTTTCATGGTATCCAACGCTCACCAGTCATGAGCTTCCCCGTGTCGCAGAGGCAAACCCAGATCTAAAAGATGCAGTTACCGTTACTACCGAAATAATGCGTGGTAATCTTGCAGAAAATGGCGTCGGTGCTCCTTATATCCACGCGTTGCTCCCAGACCTTACTCAGATAGATAAAAGAGTAGTAATCGCTGCTGGCCGTAAACAATTTGTTAGGGACAGTGGCGGGGTAAGTCCTCAGCATTTTTGGGGCGCAGAGGGTGCATATGATTATAAAACCCTGAGCGCATTAGCAGCTGAGGGATATAGAGGATTTGTCTGTGCACCAGAGCAAATTGCATTATTATCAGGAGGATCCCCAGACAATAAGCCTGCACTGATTCGTCTTCCCAATAGGCGAAAGATTATTGCATTACCATTTGATAACCAGCTGGCTCGGGAAATTGGACTAGGAGATAAGTCAAACGCTGATAGGTTTGCAGATGATATTGTCAGGCCAGCGTTATGGCACAGAGGACATCGAGGAGCTGACGCAAAACCGACGGTCATCTCTTGGACAGATGCTGAGGCATTTAACGGACATGAAGGAACTGCCAGAGATGCGCATTTGTTTGTTGATTATTTACTTCACGAAGCTTTACCAAATCGTCATATTGAGCCAATATCGATAAATGAAATTCCTTTAGATGGAGATTTACCTGAGGCAAGATTACACGAAAGGACCGCATGGAGTTGTTCACATGGCGATTTGGCAAGGTGGCATGGAGGTTGTAATTGCGGAAATAATGGCGAAGCTGATAAAAGTTGGAAACAGCCATTCTCTGCTGGGCATCACGAATTAAACAAACAGATAACGACAGTGCTGAGAAGAGAGACAGGGTTGACCGACAGAGAGCTGATAGAAAGACTTTCAGATGGATTTGGAGGATACTTGAGAAATCCAGGGGGCGCTCAAAGTAACCCTTTGGATTCTCTGTATAGCGCTAAGGTGTCTGGTATTGCCGGGGAAACAAGTTGTGGCACATTTTTTGATGATCCAGGACCATCGGGGAGAATAAATATACTCTTTGCGCTTCAGGCAATTCTTCATTTACGCGATGCAGGGTTTCTGGGAGATGCTGATAAAATTGAAGGGACATACATGCGAGCGATGAGTGAAGTCGTCGACCCGTATCACCCTGAAATAACGGGGGTAGCTATTGTTGAAGAACTCTTTGCGCAAAAATATTCTGGTGTTCAAGAGCACATAGTTTATGCAGCCTAAACATCGCTATGTTTTCTTCCAAAGCATTTAAAGGTATTCCTCAAGAACTAATAATCGAATAAGTGCGCAAAGAAGGGTTTGAGCCGATTCCGATAACCAGTGCTCCCGGTTTTGTCTATCCCCCGCCACAAGCATCCGAGACAAAGCTGCTTGTTTTTCTCAAAGGTACCCTTTTCTGCACATTCCTCTGGTCAGAGAAAAACCTTGAGGCTACTGTATAGTGTACTAACTTACTATACAGCAACATGCAGCAGTAGCTTTTTCTTGATTTAGCGGGATATTTTCGCTATGCTGTGGAGCACTATGGCTCGGTATGAGCAAGCAAGTTATTTTACCCCTGAACAATTCGCTTCATTTTCTGCTGGACGATACGAGAGCATTGAACCTTTGCAACCAGATCAAATAGAGATATTGACGTCTGTTGCGAAAGGGCTTTCAACTGCGGAGATTGCTAGTCTTTTAAAAAAAAGAGGGTCGACTATAAGGAATAAAAGGTCAGGGATTTTAAAACATCTAGGAGCAACTAACTCTACTCAAGCGATATTCCGAGCAAATACAAGAGGAGAGATTAACCTTTTAGAAGTAACTGATGATTATCAACATTGGAGTAGGTTTAGATATTTAGAAGAAAGCAGCCTGAATTGGTTACACTGCTCGATAAAGGAATTACAGCAGACGGTGAATATAGTGAAGGTAAAGAATTGAGTGGTAGAGTCGGATTAGCTGAGCAAACAGTCAGGAATAAGTTCAGTGATATTCTCCGTTTTTTAGAAGTACCGAACAATGTGAGGGCCTTCGTTCTCTATCGTGCATACAAGGACATTTATAAACCATTTTTTCCAAACAGGCTGAAGTCTTAATGATGATCTTTTTGGTAGCGTTTTTCGATCTTCTTTAGTTTGTCATTGATTGCGCGTTCGATGTCGACTCCCGCGGAGTTGGCAAGCTGGATGGTTGTTATAATAACATCAGCGAATTCTTCATAAAAATTCCGCTTATCAAATTTTTCCAGTTTTGATTTTCTTTGTAGCTTTAAAACAGATAAGATATCGTTGCACAGCTCTCCGACTTCCTCGTTTAATTTAATTGTTTTGGTTAAAATCTGTTTTTCCTGTTGCGAATAGAGCTTGTATCTTGGTCTGGTTCTTTCATCCGCTACTCTTATTTTTTCCTGTAGATTTTTTATATTCATGAGTATATTATAACAACTTATGGAAGAGAATAGTTTATACAAAAGAGCAATCACCCATTTGGAAAAACAAGATCCTATTTTGGCAGACGTGATTGCAAAAATACCACCACTTGAAAAAAGGGTTGTCGGTGGCAACTATTTTCTTGATCTGATTGAAACAATTATCTCCCAACAACTTTCTATAAAAGCTGCAGATACGATCTGGGGCAGATTTCAATCGCTTTTTCCCAAAAAAGGGATCACGCCTGAGGCGGTTACGCAGATGGATACGGAGAGGATTCGCACAGCTGGAATTTCCTATCAGAAGATTTCCTATATAAAAGATTTGGCAAAACAGGTTGCGGAGAGCGGGTTGGTTTTTGAGCAATTCGATATCATGACTGATGAGGAGATCATAACTGAGCTTGTGAAAGTAAAAGGGATTGGTCAATGGACTGCGGAGATGTTACTGATGTTTAACATGGGAAGGCCCGATGTGTTTTCATACGGAGATTTAGGCATCAGAAAAGCGATACAGCGGTTATATAACTTTAAAAAAGAACCGACGCAAAAACAAGCAGAAAAAATTGCAAAGAAATGGCGTCCATACAGAACAATCGCGTGTCGGTATCTATGGAAGAGCTTGGAATTAGCTTAATCTATTTATCAAGAACGTAATAAAGTAGAAACGTAGATGCCTAAAATTCCTATTGATATATGTAAAATTCCTTTTAGTTGCGCACTTAGACCTTCGATTTTGACGAGGTCAGGAAATATTTTCGGGAAGTCTTTCAAATAAAAGCCGGCATATATTCCTTCAATCAAGAGGCATACCCCAAAAAAGAAAAAGACATAACTTGAAAATAGAGTAGCGTTTTCAGTAGAAATTGCTGCGATAATCGTTGGCAGGAAAAAAATAAGATAGAGCAGGTAATAAACCAATCTCTGTCTCTTGGTTGTTTTATGATTCCATGTAACTTTCCACCACATCAGTATTAGAATACCATAATAGCAACATAGCTGTTGAAATATTTTGAATTGTGTTACAATTTTTTACGTTATGTCAGATATTCCTGATTTATCGCAAAAGGCAAAGCTGGTTCGTAAATGGTCAATGATAGCGACCACTGAAGGCGGCTCAGGTCATCCAACTTCTTGCCTTTCCGCCGCGGATCTCGCAACAGTATTATTTGATCGTTATTTTGCCTACGATTTGAAAGACCCGCTCAACTACACAAATGATCGATTTGTTCTCTCCAAAGGTCATGCAGCACCGCTTCTCTATACGCTTTTTGCACTATCAGGCGCATTTCCGCTTGACGAATTGAAAACACTTCGAAAATTTGGGAGTCGTTTGGAAGGACACCCAACACCGCACTTTCCTTATACAGATGCTGCTACTGGTTCATTAGGGCAAGGTTTGTCTGTGGGAGCTGGGTTAGCCTATGATATTCGTGCGGAAATTCGAAATTCGAAATTCGAAATTCGAAACTCCCCAAAAGTTTATGTACTTTTGGGAGATGGGGAATTGGCTGAAGGGCAGGTATGGGAAGCTTGTAATTTTTCCTCATATTACAAACTAGATAATCTTGTTGCAATCGCAGACATCAATCGCCTTGGCCAGAGTCAGGAAACAATGTTTGGTCACCGCCTAGAAGAGTATGAACGGCGTTTTAAAGCATTTGGATTTGAGACGGTTGTGATTGATGGGCATAATTTTGAGGAGATCGTTGGTGCTTTTGATTCTGCAAAGCAGAATAGAGGCGGGAAACCGTTTGCAATTATCGCAAAGACATACAAAGGATACGGGATTTCATTTTTGAAGGATAACGACAATATGCACGGGAAGCCGCTGAAGAAAGACGATTTAGAAAAAGCACTTGCAGAGTTAGGGCAGGTGGATGATCGGTTGAGGTTTGCGCTTAAGAAACCTAAAAACGTCATTCTGGCAAGCGAAGCCCCGTACCGTCTGGTACAGGGCGAAGCGCGTCCAGAATCTCCAGACGTGAGAGATGCTGGACAAGCTCGCCTCGCTGAAGCGAGAGCGAAGCGGGCCAGCATG
>CAZSQB010000042.1:0-9205 GCA_964608945.1 uncultured Gammaproteobacteria bacterium | reverse complement strand
ATTTGATATTTGAAATTTGATATTGGACATTTGATATTCATATCTTCATCTCTTCAAATACCGTCTGACCTTTTTCATCCTTTTTGGATTTATACAGCTTATTTTTTTGTGCCAAAACGTGCTTTGGGAAAAGCGTACCATGGAGATGATCTACTTCATGCTGGATGATTGTTGCCAAAAAGCCATCAAATGTTTTTCGCTGTTTTTCGCCCTTCTCATTCAGGTAGGAAAGCTCCACAGTATCGTATCGCCTGACCATCCCCCAGACGTCTTTTAATGAGAGACAGCCTTCTAATTTTACTCCGTCTTCATTATCAACTGCTACTTGCTTAGGCAGAAGCTTTGCGTTTTTGGGGATATGAAGCTTGGGATTGATAACGACGAAAAGAGGCGAGCTTTTGTCCTTTTTGATAATAAACAGCTGCAGTGACTTGCCAACCTGCGGCGCAGCCAGCCCAACGCCTTCTGGGTCTTTTGCCGAAACGAGCGTTTCCTCCATATTTTTGATAAGAAAGAGAAGGTCTTTATCTATTTTTCCAACCGACTTGGCGTGATTTGAAAGTACTGCATTTGGTGCCTGTACAATCTTAAGCATGAGCGTATTATAGCTGATTTTTCTTGTTCCAATTTTTTAATTCCTGTTTTGCAGGTTCGTGATTCGGGTTGAGTTTTTCGAGGATATGCTTCATCATCGCGACTGCTTTGTCTTGCGTCAATGGATCAACCACTGTATTTCCTCCGTTCGTTGCTTTTTGACGATAGAAAAGACCAAGCGCGTAGTACGCATCTTGATAATCTGGCTTCATCATGACTGCTTCTTCAAGCTCTTTTATTCCTTGATCGAGCTGCCCTCCTTGTCCTAAGATAATCCCTGCGTTGTAGGCAACTTTTGCATCAGTCGGCGCCAGTTCACGCGCTTTCAGAATAGCTTGCGAGGCATAGGGAGCGTATCGTTTATCGATTTGGCTAAGCGTATAGAAAATACGTACCCGATTTTTCCAAAAGAGAAGATTATTTGGATGTTTTGTGACGATTTCATCGTTGAGCGTTATTGCTTGTTGCGCCAGAGTTGCGGCATTGGTCGCATCATTTGCTTGATATAACCCAGCTGCGAGGATACCGTTACTATACGCGTATTCGTCTTTATACACAGGCTCTGCCGGTCGAAGGTCCACTGCTTTTTTCAAATTCGGATATGCTTTTTGATATTCACCTATGCGATTGAGGTTATATCCGAGCGCATAGGCGCGATCCGCTCGCCAAAATGTGATAAGAAGAATGAGCAAATAGCAGGCAAAAAGCGACATGAGGACAATTCCCATCCACTGGAATCCAGAGACAGGAAGAAAGTCGGTGTGCTTTTTGACCGATGACACTTCGTGTTTGCTGCGGATGTGAAGCATATGCTCAAAAGCAAAAACAAAGGCGGGAATGAGAAAAAGAAAGATGTTCATAATCACAACAGAAAAACCAAGAAAATTACTGATGACAATTGAGATGTATGCTGCAAGGAGAGAAAGAGTGAGAAGTTTATTTCGATCAAGTGGCTCTGCGCGTTCTTTATATAATTTTTTGCCAACAACGACAAAAAACCACACACTTATCATGATATACGTCCCGAGGCCAAAAGCACCTGTTGTCGCGAGGTAATTTAAATGCTCATTGTGCGCTTTATTATAGAGGTAATCCCATTCAGATGTTAGGTTATGTTCTTTCGGCCGGTGTCTATAGTATGCCCACGCGTATGTCTCAACGCCGCTGCCGAAAAGCGGATGCGCTTTCCAAATAGCAAGCGCTCCTTTCCAGACAAGAAGCCGTATCTTTCCAGAATCAGTAATACCAGCATCAAGAGACCCAGGTGCTGGCTCTGTTGCTTGCTGTTTTTGTCCTGTTTCTTGTGCAAATACCGGTTGTGTAAAAGAGCTGAGGAGATTGGGGAGTGTATATTTTTGTAGTTGTCCGATTGGTAATCCAAAGAAAAAGGTAATAAGGAGAAAAGTGATATTGGTTATGAGAAATGACTGAAGCCACACGCGTTTGTTTGTCTTAGCGAGGAGTATTTTTATAAAGACCAGTGCCCAGAAAAATACATTTGCTGCCCAAAACGCGATAAATCCTGCTCTCGTGCCCGCAAATGTGAGGTCAAGGTAAAAAAGCACGAGAAGAAGCCAGTATGCTGCGATAAGGAGGCGTGGTTTTGTCAGGGGTTTTTCCTGGACTGAAAGGTAGGTAAAATATGCGACAACTGGCATGAGTAATACTGCCAAATACGCTGCCAACCACGCCGGCTGGCCAAGGGTAGAGAAGATACGGATTGTTGGTCTAAATGCGTCTGTCCAGCAGCTCACATCAAAGACCTGACGGAAAAGAAGGCAGGTTGGGTCATATCCAAAGTGAGATGGTAATCCCCATAAAGAGACAAATATTCCTGACACAAGCGTGATAAAGCCGACGCGAAAAATTGTACCATTTCGGAAAGAGATGGTGAAAAGAAACAGCGATGTTACCAAGCCGACGATGAGAAAAAGGGGAATATTTGTTGAGATGTTAAGGAAAAATCCAAACAACGCTGTTGCGATCCCAGCAAAAAACCACAAGGGATGAAAACGAAATTGTTTTTGCTCAACAGCATTGGGTTGCATAGATAGGAGATTTGTAACAAATGCATAGTAGAGAAACGCATAGGTTACAAGCGAGAGAAAGCCTCCATTGAATCGTGAGTAATATCCCCACAAAGACGTCCGAATATCAAGGGAAAAAATTGTTGAAATGCCTTGCGAGAGGAGAAAAAGCAGTATGGGAATATCAAGTGGCGTTCGTTGTATATATACCCGTTTTTCTATAAGCATTTTACTAAACCAGGCAGTGGCAATGATAATTGTTATACCCCAGGTAAGCCACATTTTAGTCAGCTCAAAAAGTTCAGAGTTGCTATTGGTGAATACGAGGGGGACTAGGAAGAAGAGAGCGTAGAAGCTATATTCAATAATCTTATTGCAAATACGGATAATATTCATTAATTAACAGTTTAGCAGTTTTTAATTTTGAACTTTGAATTTTGCATTTTGAATTACGTTCAATCCTATCATATTGGCAGGGTATCAACAAGGTGATAGAATGAGTGAAAGTTGGGCGGGTCAAAAAGGTATGATTGATCGTATTTTTTCTCTCTTCTCCCACGATGTTGGTATTGATTTAGGGACAGCGAACACACTTGTGTGGGTGCGGGGGAAGGGAATTGTGATTCGCGAACCATCTGTTGTTGCGTTGCAGAAGAAAACTAAGAAGCTTATTGCGATTGGTACTGAAGCCAAAAAAATGATGGGGAAAACGCCGGTATCAATCATCACTGTTCGGCCACTTCGGGGTGGCGTCATTTCTGATTTTGACGCAACCGAAGCAATGATATCTTTTTATGTCCGCCAGATTCATGAGATCGGGAGCTTTTTACCGGCGATGTGGGCGAGGCCACGTGTTGTCATTGGTATTCCATCTGCGGTAACTGAGGTCGAGCGTCGCGCAGTCTGGGAGGCGGCACTCTCAGCTGGTGCGCGCGAGGCATTTTTGATTGAGGAGCCTATGGCTGCTGCTATCGGGCAGGGGATATCTGTTTTTCAATCAACAGGTATTTTGGTCGTTGATATTGGTGGTGGGACAACAGAGATTGCTATTATTTCCTTGGGGGGTATTGTCGTTAGTAAATCATTAAAATTAGCAGGGGATGACATGGACCAAGCAATTCTTCACTATATGCGTTTGCGGCACGGACTTTTACTTGGCGAACAGACAGCAGAAGATCTAAAGATTAGAATTGGTAGCGCATACCAAAAAATCTCAAAACGTAAATCTCAAATCGCAAAAACAGAAGAGGAGAAAGAGAAAGGGGATGAGGATGTTGAGAGGAATGAAAAAATGGCAATTGTGAGGGGGCGCGATATTGAGACGGGACTCCCAAGAAGCCTGAGGGTCTCAGAATCTGAAATACGCGAAGCACTCTCACCGGTCATAACCCGGATTATTGAAGGTATAGCTGATGTGATAGAGGAGGCGCCGCCTGATCTTATTTCTGATATTTTGGAACATGGGATATTGCTCACTGGCGGGGGCGCGTTGCTTTCTGGTATCGATCAGTTGATTGTCGAGCGAACACATATGCCAGTTGTCGTTGCCGATGACCCCTTAACCACAGTAGTACGGGGTACTGGGAAAGTGTTGGAAGATGAATCTATTCTCTCCCGGGTGAAAGTCACCGGCGGGCTGAAGTAATAGACTAACCTATATACTCTTCACTCTTCACGCATTTTAAGCTTGTCATAAAACCCCAAACGAACTACAATAGCTCATATGCAAAAAAGGAGGGGGCTTCTCCTCACTACTCTTTTTTTTCTCATTCTGTGTATTCTCTTCTTGACTGCTTTTCGATCGCCGTTTTTTTCAGCGGGCAGAGGAGTGATCGAGCTCATCGTTGTTCCTCTGCAGCGTACAATCTACAGCGCGTTTGGTGGAATCTTTGGTTTTGGGGATGGAGAAAAGATAAAAAGGCTTACAGATGAAAATAGCAATCTTCGAAGTCAAATAGCCAAGCAAAAAACACTTGACGCTGAGGTAAAGGCGCTGCGAGATCAATTTCAAACAGCCAAACCAGACGCACGAACGCTTCTTCCGGCAGCAATTATTGGGTCAAAGGGTTTTCTTCCTGGTATTTCACTGCCGTCTGAGATTGTTGTTAATAAAGGCAAACACGACGGCGTAGAAAAAGGATATGTCGTCGTCTACAAAGATAATTTACTCGGTGTTGTCACAGGCGTGAGCCAGCATGTATCGCTTGTGAAGCTCGTGACGAGCAATACGATCTCTTTCACCGCCAAAACGGCAAATACGAATGCGTTAGGAGTGGTTTCGGGGCAAGGAAGCGGAGTAATGCTTTTAAAAAATGTCGTTTTATCTGACAAGCTTGCGGTTTCTGATCTTGTTTTGACAAAAGGGGATATGGATGAGAAAGGCCGCGGATATCCTCCTGATTTGATCGTTGGTAAAATAGTGTCTGTTGATAAAAAGGCAAGTTCGCTTTTTCAATCAGCACAAATTAATAGCCCTGTTGATATCACAAAGATCCCAATAGTTTTTATTGTTACAGGGATGTGATATGCCATTTCTCCTGCTTGGATTAGTATTTGCGTTACTCATAGAAGGAACGGTGACGACACTGCCGACCGTTTTGCTAGTATTACTCGTTTTTGTCGTCGTATTTCGTAGCTTTGCCATATTTACCCTGGCTTTTTTTTCAGGGTTAATCATTGATCTTTTCGCATTACGACCTTTGGGACAAACCAGCTTATTTTTTACAATGTTTTTCCTCCTGATTTTTTTATATGAGCGAAAATACGAGATCGCAACGTTTCCGTTTGTCCTTTTTTCCTCATTTTTCGGTGTCTTACTGTATGTAAAATTATTTGGGTATGAGCATGCGTTTTTACAAGCAGTGTTTGGCATGCTCCTTGCTGGGTTGTTGTTTAAAGTAGTGGGCTACTACAGGAAAATCCGAAATTCGAATATCGAAACTCGAAACAAATTATAATTTCTAAAATGCAAATGTTCAAAACGGTTTAGCATTTTTGTCATTTGTATTTTGGTCATTGTTTCGGATTTCGAATTTTGGTATTCGGATTTTATCCTCTATGAAAGTTGGTCACGCCTTTGCAGATCATATTAAGTCGGAGAAGATGGTAAGGCGGCACTATTCAGATGCGGAGCATATAGATCGCAACATGCGAAGCCGTTTTTTGTTGTTATTTGTTCTTTTTGCATTTGGAATACTTCTTTTTCGTTTAACATCATTGCAGCTTTTCCTGGGTAATTATTATCGTACGCTTTCAGATTCAAATCGTATTCGAACAAAAATTATTTATTCCCCCCGTGGCGTCATCTTTGATAGAAATGGCATACCTCTTGTTTTTAACAAGCCAGGGTACAGAGAAATTGAGAAGGAAAAGACAACCCTTTTGAGACAAGAACCCGCTCTCTCTCGGCTTGCGTTGGGCGCGAAAAATATTGAGATAGATTCACTACGCGAGTACCCGTACAAAGATGCATTTTCACACGTATTAGGGTTTGTCGGGCAAGTCTCAAAAGAAGAATTGGCGTCAAAAGAATTCAAAGATTACAATTTAACTGATTGGATCGGAAAGACAGGAGTAGAGAGGCGATACGAAGATGTGCTTTCAGGCATAAACGGAAAACAGCTGATCGAGGTTGATGTGATGGGTAAATTCGTCAGAACGCTTGGACAAACCGATCCTATTCCGGGTCAGGATATCACGCTAACAATTGATAGCAAGCTGCAAAATGCGGCGTATGCCGCGATGCATGATGTCAAGAAGGGAGCAGTTGTGGCTGCGACACCAAATGGCGCGATACTTGCGATGGTTTCAAAGCCTACGTTTGATCCGAATCTTTTTACGCTTGACGCGACATATAAGGCGTCAACGAGCGGCTACCAAAATATCTCACAAATCCTGAGAGACAACGACAACCAGCCCTTGATTAATCGTGCTGTTGCTGGCACGTATCCGCCTGGCTCGACCTTCAAGCTCATCACCGCTGCCGCAGGGCTTGAGAACAAATTGATTAACAAAGATTTTATTATCAAAGACACAGGCGTCATAAAGATCGGAGAATTTTCTTTTTCCAATTGGTACTACACGCAGTACGGAAAAACAGACGGCGACGTTAATATTGTGAAAGCAATAAGCCGTTCAAATGATATTTTCTTCTACAAATTAGCAGAAATGGTTAATGTTGACCGACTTTCTCAAACTGCCGGTAAGTTCGGTATCGGACAAAAGTTAGGAGTGGATCTTCAAGGCGAGCAGGAAGGAGTTTTGCCAACCAAAGACTGGAAGCAAAAAACAATAGGTGAATTGTGGTACTTAGGCGATACATTTATTTATGGTATCGGGCAGGGATATTTACTCACAACACCGTTGCAGGTAAATGCATTCACGCAAGTTATTGCCAATGGCGGCACGCTGTATCAGCCCGAGCTGATCAAAAATCAAAAATCAAAAATCAAAAATCAAAAATTTTTATCAGACGAAACCGTTTCTTTGATTCGAGAGGGTATGATGCAATCGTGTAGCCCTGGCGGCGTTGCATATCCATTTTTTGAATTCAGAGTTAGGAATTCAGAGTTTCGTCCAAAGGACGATCAGCCTTTGGCTGAAAAAATTGATGGGAAGAATATATTGGCAGACCCAAGTGCTTCAACATCAGGCGGCCTTAAGGATTCGCGAAAGGTAGTTGTTGCGTGCAAAACAGGAACCGCTCAACACGGTGGAGAAAAAACATTGCCGCATGCCTGGATTACGCTTTTTGCACCAGCGTATAATCCAGAAATCGTGGTGACTGTTTTGTCCGAATCATCAGGTGAAGGATCAAGCGTCGCTGCCCCAATTGCAAAAAAGATTCTCGAAGCCTGGTTTAGTAGATAACAAGAAATATTCCGGAGGTGTAGCCTCATTTTCACCTCGGAGGTGTAATCATGTAATCAGTGTAATCATACAATTTCTGTGTTAGAATAGCCACATGATCCTCATCATTGACAAAAAAGCGACAGATGAAGAGATTAAAAAAATGGCTGAGGATTTAGATGGGTACATCAAGGTAGTCGTCGATATTGAGCTTGAAATTTTGGCAGGTGGTGGGAAACGGCACGTGGATTCGGAACAAATCCTCCTAAAAGCGGGATCAAGGCAGGAAAATCTGTGGGGAGGAGGATATGATATGGAAGCAAAGCAAATAGATTACAACTCGATGATCAATGTCAGACCACGACAGCAAAATATGAGTCGCGATATCATGTCAGCAGAAATACGCAGTGAATTTGATAAAATAGTTAAAGCATTGCTGACTCTCTAAATGATATGAACTTGAGCAACAAGGACAAAATAATGGATATTTCAGTAAACCTTGCTCGAGTAAGTGATTGGATTTTTTCTGAAAATCAAGCAAGGCAGCGACGGGTCGATCAATTCTTGCAAGAAATAAGAGACTATCTAGAAACGATGCATGATGATGATTTTCAAAATAGATTTAAACATACATTACAGCGTTTCCGAAAGGAGTTTGAGGATTTAGTAGCGAAGAAGAATACCCTGGATAAATACGAGTGGGCAGAACGGGCGTTGACATGGGCTAACATCCTCCAGCACAGAGCAAAATACATTTAGTACATACTCCACCAGGGGCGAGGATGATGCCGCATAGTGATATAAGTATACATATTCATTCTTCTGCCAGTCGTCTCATTGAATAGAGGCGTGCCACCTGCATAAACAGTATTTTTCTGATCACCGTATCTATTGAGGTTATATCGAGCTATCCAGGCATCAATGCACGCCTGCTCGCTTAAGTGATATCGCATACAGTATGGCTTTCTAGATTGGTAGGCAATTCTTTGCCGATGTTGTCTTTGCTGACGCATCTGTTGCGCCAATATGCGAAATGTCCGTGCTTCCTGTCGGTGTTTCCGAGCTTTCATAGCATGATGTTTTGCCAGCGTCCTTGCTTCATCTCTCGTAAGATTCATTCCAGACTGTTGCGATGGTTGACGGTACGCGAGCACCGTGTTTGGTGTGCCGTACATAAATCCTGTGATAATAGCAAAAACAAGTAGCCACTTTAACGTGTAAAAAAGCGATGAAGAATGAAATATTGGAGGGAATAAATTACCCTGCTGTGCTAAATCACGTTTTATCATATAAAACACTAAAATCATTTATTCCACGGCCGGTCTGGATGATTTTCTACAATATGATCATACTTATTTTTATACTCTCCTGTCGTTTCGTTGAAGAGTGGCGTACCGCCTGCGTAGACTGTATTTACTGGATCTCCATACTGATTCAATTTATTTTCTTTAATCCACGTATCAATCTGCTTTTGCTCATCGAGTGGAACTGAAGATTGCGTCGTTGTCGGTCCGTCAGCTGGCGGATGAGTGGAGGTTGGGGATTTATAATTGCTCACATCAGTTGATGCAAAATACGAAATACCTGCAAAAAATAGAACAATGAGTACGATCGTTAATAAAATCCATTTTCCACTCCTTCCAGTAGTTGTATTTGCCACATAAGTAGTATTCCATAGTGGAAATAGTTTGTCAAACTCGTTACAGTGAAAATATGACAGAGCGGGAGTATTGGCT
>CAZSQB010000041.1:0-9224 GCA_964608945.1 uncultured Gammaproteobacteria bacterium | reverse complement strand
GTTGTATTGATATGGAGTTCTACTGTTTCGTCAAATTGGGAAAGCTTTAATTTCGGCAGCAATACCAGCGCTTCTGAAAGCGGGTAGGTTTTAGCTTTGTCGACCAAGGTTACTACTTCCTGATACTTCTTTGAGCGAGTCGGCCCTGAAGGTTTTTTCCGATATGTTTTCTTTTTCCCCTTTGCCTCCTCCTTGCCCTCAATAGCTTTCTTGTCATCCGTAGCTTTAGCGGAGGATGAAGCGTCGGAGGGTGGCTCTTTTGATTCTTTGACTTTCTTTGCTTCTGCGAGTTCCCGAGATTCTTTTTGTCTCGCGGAGCGAGATCTCGCTTCGCGAGATTTCTTCTCATCGGTCTCATCGCCGATAGTTTTTACTCGTATCTTTCCCATGTTTTCTCCTTTTTACTAAGTCACCTAGGTTACTTAAGTCATCTACGTGTTACTCAACCGTTACTCCCATTGATCGTGCTGTTCCGGCGACGATTCTTGCTGCTTGCTCTAAATCATCGGTATTCAAATCATCCATTTTTTGCTTGGCGATTTCTTCGGCCTGCATTTTTGTGATGGTACCTGCCTTTTCTTTGCCTGGTTTTTGTGACCCGCCGTGACCTAAGACCTTTTTGATCATTTCAGCAACTGGAGGCTTCTTGGTGATAAATGAGAATGTTCGATCCTCGTAAATGGTGATGACAGCTGGGACAATCGTTCCTTTCAGATCAGCGGTTTTGTCATTAAAGGCTTTAACAAATTCCATGATTGGAATACCATGCGGGCCAAGTGCGGTGCCAACAGGTGGAGCAGGTGTTGCCTCGCCACCCTTAATATTTACCTTAACGATCGTCTTTACCTTTTTAGCCATAAGTTACTTAAGTGACTTAGGAAACTTAGGTCACCTATAATTTTTTCACCTGCAGGAAGTCTAATTCAACTGGAGTTTCCCGACCAAAAATACTTACCAGTACTCGGACTTTTCCTCGCGCTTCATCGATGTTATCAATAGTTCCTAAGAAATCAGCAAAAGGTCCATCAATAATTTTGATTGCCTCGCCGACAGTAAAGGCTGCTTTGTACAGAGGCTCTTCTTGCTTCATAAATTTCTGAATTGCCTCTACTTCTTGTTGTGAGATAGGAGTTGGTTTGTTGCCAGCTCCGATAAAGGCTGTGATGCCTTGGGTCGTTCTGACGAGAAGCCATGACTCATCATCCAAAACCATCCGAAGAATAACATATCCTGGGAAAATCTTTTCTTGGACTGTTTCTTTTTTGCCTTGCGAGACTTTGATAGTGCTTCGAGTAGGAACGATGATATCAAAAATCCGCTCCTCAAAACCCATCGTCTGCACACGCTGCTTAAGACTGGTCGCGACTTTGTTCTCGTGTCCAGCATACGTGTGGACAATATACCACTTCGCGTTGTCTGGCGCCACGTGTATGACCTCTTTCTTTTCTTCTGGTTGTCCGCCTGCAGGCGGTGTCTGCTGATCCATAGTTTCCTTTCAGGAAAGTTACAAGTTATAAGTCACAAGTCCTAAGTCGATTTCGGTTTCTTAACTTATGACTTAGCACTTATCACTTAGGACTATTTCAGTATTAGCTCCATCAATTTTGTAAATATATAATCCAGTCCGCCGATGTATAAACCGACGATTACACTTATGATAAGAACAATTAGGGTTAACCGTGTTACCTCTACTCGCGTTGGCCAGGTTACTTTAAGCAGCTCGTCTCTGGTCTCTTTAATATACGTAATCGGCGAAAACATCTATGTCAGCCTCAAAAAATTATTCCCTCGAGGGGAAATGCTTGGTAATTTTACCAGATGCGCGTTGACATGTAAAGAGGAGATAGGTACAATATGGACGGTAGATAATAGAAAGTAGAAGATAGGCTTGGAAGATGGAAGGTAGAGGATAGTCCCGCTGCTGCAGGATTCTATCTTCCATTTTTCTACCTTCTACCACTATTTTCCATCCTCTATCATCTATCGTCTAAATTTTCTATGAAGTCTATCCGTAAGGCTGTCATCCCCGCTGCCGGTTTTGGCACGCGCTTTTTGCCGCAGACCAAAGCAATGCCCAAGGAAATGCTGCCGATTGTTGACAAGCCCGTTATCCAGTATGTAGTAGAGGAAGCAGTTGCTTCAGGCATAGAGGATGTCGTGATCGTTACCGGGGCTCTTAAGCGGGCAATTGAGGATCATTTTGATGTACCAAATGCGGATTTGCTTAAAAATCTTGAAGCAGGTGGAAAGCATGAGCTCATGGAGCAAACGCGCAAGATCTCCGAAATGGCCAACTTTATCTATGTCCGACAAAAAGGACCATATGGGAATGGTACTCCGGTCCTGGCAGCAGAGCCTATTATCGAGCATGAGCCGTTCGCTGTCTTGTGGGGTGATGAATTCATTTACTCCAAGCCGCCGCGCCTTGCCCAAATGATAGACGTCCATGAAAAATACGGCGGTATTGTTATATCAGGGGTCCGGATTGAAAAAAAAGAGGATCTCAAAAGATACGGTATCGCAGAATTGGAGCATGTTTCCGGGAATGTCTATAAAATAAAAGCGATTGTTGAGAAGCCAGAGCCGGACAGCGCTCCATCCAACATCGCAACCCACGGTGCATATATTCTGCCGCCTGAAATTTTTGCGGCACTGCGGAGCCTCAATCCGGGAAGAGGAGGAGAGATTTGGCTCGTTGATGCGATAAATAAGCTCCATGAGCAGGGAACGCCTTTGTATGCGGTTGTGATTGAGAATGGGCGGTACTATGATACGGGGAATAAGCTTGAGTATATGAAGACTGTTGTCGATATGGCGCTTCAGCATCCTGACATAAACGGCGCTTTCCGCGAATACCTCAAAGAGCTGGAGTTATAGGTGCAAACTCTACTACTATTGATCGCATTGTTTGTTGCTCTACCCATTGTCTAAACCTTTTTGCATGAGCGGGCAATGGACCAATCCGCTCTGCCATATCCTGCGCTTCTTCTGTGTCAAAATATGCCCCTACGCCTTTTACTCTTGGATGGGGAAAAGAATCATACGCGTCAGGGGTTGTCGGGATAACTCTCGCAAGTTCGTAATAGTCAGCGGCAAGAGGGAGACTTCGAGCTGTACCGACTGACGCTCCGATACCGTTATCAAGGATATACCAATAAAGATTATCGGGATAGTCATTTTTTAAATGATCTTTCATATTGCTCATCATTGCATTTTGATCACCATCAACGACAACAACTTCTATATCTGGATTGCATCTTGCCATCCCATAACCGATTGCTAATGTCCCTCCCATATAACCAGTGTTGTAAAAGTTTCCGACGCGATCTACTACAGCCTGTGCTGCGCGGGCAGTATAACCATTCGCGAAGAGAATGGCAGCGTCTGGGTGTACGCTGACTATTCGTTCGAGTGCTCTGTCTCGGTCGATGCGATGGTCAGGCTGTATTGGGTTCTCCTCTGTGCCTTTATCAAAATACTGCACGAGTCTTTCATACGCCTCTTTCCACGAGTAAACATCTGCAATTTGAGGAAGCTGTGGTGTATACGATTTTTTAAATGCATCAGGAGAAAGTCGTACCGCCGCAACACCACCCTGTTGCATGACCTCAACCGCTCTATCAATAGCCTGAAGAATACCTCTTCCCATACGAGTCCCAAAGACATTTTCACCGACAATAGCATGCGTCAGTTTTTCTGTTCTTTTGCCAATAGCCTGATGTGGTTCACTATCGTCTTTGCCCGTATTTCCACGCCAAGTAACAAGTAGCAGTGTGGGAATTCTATATACCTCTGCAAATGAGATGATGCCGTCTCCAGCATTAGGCAGGCCGGAATTTTGCATATGAATAAGAGTTGATTCGCCGGTTCCCAAATACGTTCCCGCGGCAAGACCCACAAGGTTATGTTCATGTGTCGTGTTGATAAGATCCAATTTTCCTTGCTCTGCCTGCTGTTCCCACATATTCTGTATGCCTGCTGTGATAGAGCAGGGAACAGAAACTACGTGGCTAATACCAGCGTCTGAAAGTTTTTCAACAATCTGTCGATCAGTTGGTCTTGTAAGAGATTCGCGAGCTGCCGTAAGCTTTTCTCTTATTTGTGGTCCCATAACATCTCTTATAGTATCATTATCAAATTATAAATTTCTAGTAAGTAAATTACCAAAATTTAGTTTGTTCATTACTAAAAGAAATTTATTACTTGCGGTTTTCCGATGTTTGGTCCTGGCCCCATTACTCCTTGACGATGAAACTCCTGTGTGATTATTCTTCGGAGTATTCTTGGATGATCAGGGAAAGCAACATATTCATATGTACGGGTATAGCCTATTTTTCCTACTTCCATCTCAGTTCGTGTTATGAGGTACCCTGCGTTGTCGTATGTATTTGCGACTATATGCATAGCATCAAATGCTGTGGCCTGGTTTAAGAGGTGTCGCTTGTATTCCACTTGCTCGACCAGACGACCATGGTCATCAAATACCTGAAATAATGAATTATCATCAAGTATAAAATGGGTACCATCTATCTTGCCTTTAGGAGGTGGATACAGTGCTTCCATTTCTTTAAGACTTCGATTTTGTTTTGGCTCGGCATCTTCTATCAGCGCAGCTTGCAGTTGCCTTTTCCATTGATAATATTCTTTTCCTGGTAGTTCTCCTGGCTCTAGTATTGTATTACAGCGAGTTAATTGACGGGTAAAGGGGGAGGTCTCAACGCTCATAAAGTCAGCATTATAGAGGAAAAAGGTGGATTTGAATACACCTTAGGGATCATGTTAAACTACTATAATGCCCAAGAAAAGATTGGTACTTTTTCTTCTCGGTGTAGGGTTTTTCTTCCTCTTTCTGCTTTTTTCCTACGTCGTTGCGAAGGATACGTTAACGCAGCTTGATTTTGATACAACAGTTCGGTTGCAGGACAACATAAGTCGTCGGTTTGACGATATTTTCTCTCTCTTTAGTGTTATCGGTACCTTTGAAGTCATGCTTGTCGTTCTAATCATCCTTTTTATCACGATGCGAAAATTTATCGCAGGAGCGATAGCAGTATTTTTATTTGGCATGTTCCATATCATTGAGCTTTTTGGGAAATATCAAGTTGATCATTTCCCGCCGCCTGAGTTTTTACTTCGCACCAAACGATTTCTGGAATTTCCGCAATTTCATGTGCGAGCGGAATTCTCATATCCATCAGGTCATAGTGGAAGAGCATTATTTATATCTGTCATTATTATTGCCGTTGTCTTGGCCAGTAAGAAAATCCCTTTACCTATAAAAGCGATTATTGTCGCAACGGTTATTGGGTATGATGCAGCAATGCTTGTTTCACGGATCTATCTTGGAGAACACTGGACAACAGACGTCATCGGCGGAGCAATCTTGGGATTGTCGTTTGGGCTTATCACCGCAACCGCGGCGTTGACGAAGATAAACTATAAAAAGCTCTTTGGACAAAAGTCTGCTGAATGAGGAGCATACTCAATGTATAATATACTAACTTATTATACAGCCGTTGATTGTTCGCTCGTATAGACTGGCTCATGCTCCAATAGTTCGTATTGGATATTATTTTCTTGCAGAAAATTGATGATTACTTGATACATCAGGTCTTGCATTTCACTTAGAAACCGGAGTAACTTGCGGAAGCTCTCCGCATCTCCGAAGAAGCTGCTCTGAGCGACTGGTAATTCCTGATCGCACTATCCCTGGAGATTGGCGAAGAGTACGAGCATGATTATTTGCTATTTGAGCATCAAGCTCAGTCCTTTGTCCTGTCCCGTCTGCAACGAGGAATTGGGTAGGGAATCCATAGAAGGTTGCTGTTTCTTCAGAAACGTATTAAGCTATAGTCTCCCTTCATAGACACTTACTACAGAGGGGTCGATAGTTAGTGCTTTATTCTTATGGAGAAGGAGGTATCCGACGACTAAGAAAAGAAGAATAATGACGCCAATGAGGCCTTTTTGTAGCGAACTCACAGTATGATTTTACACTATTATTGTTGAGTTGTCAGGAAGATCGATTAGAGGGAGATTACTAGATTGTCGACTGCACTGATCGTGTTTGCAAAAATCTTTTTTGCTTTTGCCTCAGCTTTTTTTCTATCTGCAAGCGTTTTATATTCATGAGCGCCAAAGTGGGTGAGGATAAGCTTCTTAGCATTTGCGTCTCTTGCAATCTGTGCCGCCTGGGTAGCGTCGGTATGCCCCCAGATATCAGGTGAATCTGGTTTTCTGTTTGAGCACTCATGGATCAACACATCTGCATTTTTTGCAAGCGTAATACTCTTATCTGTCTGTCCGCAGTCTCCTGAATAAGCAATCGTTTTTCCATCAAGGGTTACGCGATAGCCGTGGTCTTTGTAAGCATGAAATTGTTCAATAATTGCGACAGGGAAGGGAAGACTGTGTGATCCCTCTGACAACTCATGAGGTCGAATTGTCGTTTTGAGATTTTTGATGTTTTGTGGTTGGGGTTTATACCCAACAGTAAATGGCGGGTTGGCGAGTGTCTCAAAATCCTTTTTTCTGCCCATTGCCATATAGATATCGATACCTTGGGGGAATGAAAATTTCGGGAGCGTATGGAGTCCTGAGACGTGGTCAAGGTGGAAATGGCTGATGAAAAGAGATACTGGTTTGTCCTGCGTAATATATTTGTCAAGCTTGTAAATCCCGTTCCCGGCATCAAAGACTACATAGTGGTCTTTACTGTCTATAAGGACGCAGGGAGTGTTGCCGTTTTCATTGGTATACCAGCCATTGGTTCCTAAGAAAATAATTTTCACTGCAGAGCAATCATACTGCTTCATTCTTTATTTTGCAATGTTTTCTCATTTATGGCTTGATGACGAGCGAGGCTGAGACAACAAGAAATATGCCGATTGCATTCAGGATAAAAGAGATCAGTAAAAATTGATAGGTTTTCATTTTTGAAATCCCCATCAGACTTACTCCTATTTCATCTGGAAAAGGAGACGCGATAATAATTGCGCCAATGACAGGTAATGTCCAACTAAAATACTTTGTATGCAGCACTTTCTTAAAATGATGGTCTCCATCAATATGGTCATAAATAGATTCAAGCTCTTGTGTCAAGTTGTCTTTAATAAAGTGAAATATTGTAAAGTCCCCAACTACTGCACCCAATCCTGCAATAATACCAATTTCTACCGGAGAAAGAGTCTCAGCTAAGACCAGAAGAATAACTGCTCCGGTTGCGACTGTAAAGGTTGAAACAAACAACATTCCTGCCAAAAATGCACCGATATAGCCAAAACCACCAAGATTTAGGAGGAAAGCGTGGAATGGTTCATAGCGAGATAAGAAAAAGGCAATCATAATTGAAATGAAAAGAAAAGTGAGATTTTTATATTTCCATCTGTGCCAGTAAGCCATAAGTAAAGTATAACAAAGTTTGAATCCTAGCAGGAGTTGATAGTTTGATATAGTTTTTTGAGGCTAACTAAAATGCAGGCTCTGAGCAATTGGAAATGGTGAGCCTGTCGAACCACTATATTGAAACCTTTTATAGATTCTCAGGGGAGATGATTTGAGTTTTACCGAAAAACTTCATGTCTACTAGTTTTTTGTCCGCAGTTAAGAAAATATCAGATTCTGCCTCAGCAGCGCTATGCAGCTGAATATTATCTTCAAGATCTTTTGTTGGGCCCTCCATTGCCTTGTCTAAAATGTACTCTGTTAAAGGTACTGTGCCGAATTGTTCTTGAAGTTCATTTACTTCTTGATCGGGAACTTTTAATTTGCGGGTATAAAAATAAAAATTGCTTTTCTATATCTTGCTTCAATTTGTTTATGAGAAAGTTTTGGAAAGTTAAGTTTTTTAACAACCTTAAGGAATCTGTCAGGATCAAATGGTTTTGGATCATAGATTTTAGGTTTAATTTCACCAACGACCCTTGATCTGTGAATTAGATCTACAGAAGAGCGATCCTCTCGAAGGACTTGTCGAACCACTATGTTGGAAGTTATTCTATTTCAACAATGTAAAAGTAGAAAGGGCTTGAGCTATTTGTTCATTTACCTTTTTATCTTTATATATCGTTTCAACTTCAATTCGATAGAAAAAATCATTGTTTTCATTTTTAATGAAATATACATCTAAGTCAGAAAAAGGATCCAGGTATAGTTTATCCCTGAAGTTTTTAAGCACAATTGCATCATATGAATTAATTTTTGTATATGTTTTTGAGTCGTAAATCATTCTTTCATTAAAGTATTCTTTAACATATTCATCGAGTGTATCAGAGAATTGCGTTTCATCTGGCCAAATTGTAATTACATCAGTAAATGCTCCTTCATCATTAGGATCTGGCATATAGATTGAGAGGTATCCATAAGGCAATGTATTATGCAAACTTCTAGAAATTTTCCACCCATTGGGAACAGTAATTTCTAAGCCAAACCTAGGCTCTCTATGTATTATCAGATCTGGAGAATTGGGATGAGGGATAGATATGGGCTCGCCACTAATTCGACGCTCTTTTTCTACCGGAGGTGTCTTTTGATCTCTCTTTACATTTACTTGAGGGGTTTTTTCATTATAGATGAAATTATAGATGTCGTGAATGTCCCGTGCGTAATACCCCCCGATAAATCCAACTGCAAGAAAAGCAGCAGCCGTTACAATAAGTAGTACTTTAGTAGAGCGAGGATTAGACGTCATTTGTGGTAGAACATTTCGAAGGTTCGTAATACTTTCAACCACCGTTATAATTATACAAAAGAGAAGTATGGGAAGAACCAGTGCTAAATCTATTCTAATTGGATTAATACAATCTTCGGGAGGACAGATGAGTAATGGCACAAGGAGGCCTTCATAGATTCCAAAAAATAGCCACAATAATGCTGTGATTCCAAAAATTATTTTTTTCTTTTTGAAAAATATGTATCCTAAAATGATTGCTAGAATAAAAGCGAGATATGGAAAGTCAAAAAAGATCCTAAGAGGGATGAAAAGTAATTCATTGATAAAGTCCATACATTAAATATAATGCTTGAGTGTTTTATAGTCAACAATTCGAATTTCTTCTTTGCGGGTGAGTAGGGTGTGAGGCAAATGATATCAGGCCTGAGGCTGGGTAGTTAAGCAGGCCCTAAACAACTTGTCGGAATGTATTATGTTAAAAACAAAGTTAGATTTTAACTTGCAGGGACAACTGATAGCGGAAGATAAAGGTCTATATGCGTAGAGTCTTTAG
>CAZSQB010000040.1:0-9462 GCA_964608945.1 uncultured Gammaproteobacteria bacterium | reverse complement strand
ATTGGTGGTATTCGCTAACTGTTAACTAAGCTTATCCAGCCTGCTTTTAAACGGCCGGCTGGGTATTGCTTTTTCATAAAGGAACTGCTAGCCTAGAATACGAATGTATCCGAATTGTATTACTCCGAATCTATCCGAATGATATTATTCGGATTAATTTGGACTAATCAAATTAGGATAAATTGGGATCTATGAAAATACTTCTTATTGATGATGATGAAGCTATTTTGACCCTCTTTGCGACTGTTTTACAAAAAGACGACCATATGGTCATTACGGCAAGCAATGGCCAATCAGGACTTGAAAAAGCCAAAAATGAAAAGCCAGAGCTCATCCTTTTGGACCAAGTCCTCCCAGACATCCAAGGCAATGAAGTTTTAAAAACGCTCAAAGAGGACCTTGACACCAAGGAAATTCCCGTTGCGATTCTCTCCAATTTCGGCCAAAACGAGCTCATCCAAGAAGCGATCAACTCAGGTGCTTCTGACTATATTCTCAAATATCAGATTGAAGCGCAGGATTTGATCAACAAAGTGAAAGAGCTAGCAAAAGACGCGGCCGATACCCAGGCAGGTCAAGGCTAAAACGGTATGAACCTGCTCACCCTTCTGTCCCCTGTTCTCACCATCATTTTTGGTACGCTTGTTCTCTACCTGTCATACACGAATAATAAGGCACGAAAAAAAGAAGCTGAGCGAGAAACGCAGCTTAAAACACAGCTTTTCGAAACAAGTGTCCTAAAAGAAATGCAGGATAAGATCAGCTACTCCCTCTCACTTGAGAAAAGCACTGATATTATTGTCGACAGCTTACGTAAGTTATTGCCACAGGTAAATATTGCATCAGTCTGTATGAAGCAGGGAAAAATTGTATTTAAAATGCGCGTACACGAGCAGGTTGGTTCTCACTTTGTCAACTATGTCAAAACAAATTTATTAGCTTCATTTCCTGAAAGCAGCAAGCGAGAAAACATAATTGATGAATTTATCTATGATGTAGAGCTTGATGAACAACAAACGCATTTACCAGGATCCTTCTTTCGAGTTCCTCTGGTCGTTAACAAAACAGTCTTCGGCGTTATCGGCATTGCTTCGCTCCCTGCGGATCAATTTACTGCAAATCACCTTCGCCTCCTTGACCAACTCGTTGGGCAGGCTGGCATTTATCTATCACACATGAAGCACGTAATGGAAAAAGATGAGGAAAAAGCTATGATGCTGATTGAAAATCTCCCAGATGCGATCTTTATGGTTGATCAGGAACACACTCTCTCTCTTATCAATCAAAAGGCAAGAGAACTCCTTGCCATTACCAAACCGACACCAACCACGCTTGATGTCGCTACCTCACTTTCCCACACTATCGATTTACCGGCCCTTCTTCGAGATGTGCTCCTCTACGAAAAAAAATGCGACGCAAAAGAAATTACCCTCAATAATTACCCGTATCAGCTTGAGATTTTTCCGATTTACCGGCCACATTCCCATAACGCATCGGGAGCAGTCGTTATCCTTCGGGATATGAGTACTGAAAAGCGAAAGGCGCAGATGAAAGAAGACTTCACCAACATGATGGTCCATGACCTTCGCTCCCCCCTCACGGCGATAAAAGGAGCTTCGCAGTTCTTAAAAGCCAACCCAGAAATGGATAGGGAGAGCCGCGACAAACTCTTAGCGATCATCGATCAAGAATCCAAACACCTCCTCAATCAAATCTCACTCGTCTTAGACGCTGCCAAGCTTGACGCTGGACGATTGACAGTTGAGAAAACTGTTGCTGATATAGCCAGAATTGTCGCTGAACATGCACAGCTTTTTTCTCCTCAGGCAAAGATGAAGAATATCACCATTACCACAAACATCGAAGAGACGCTTCCCAAGGTTAGCATTGATACGTTTCGTATTGGCCAGGTTATTGACGATTTGATATCAAATAGCCTCAAATATACCTATCCTGGCGGGACAATTAACCTAAGCGCCAGACGAGATGACGGCTGCGTCAAAGTCTCAGTGAGCGATAATGGCATCGGTATCCCGAAAGACAAACAGATATCGTTATTTTCAAAATTCGCACTCGTTGACCATAAAGGAGACCCACTCGCCAAAAAAGCTGTTACCTCAGGTCTTGGTCTCTATATCGCAAAAGGCATTATCGAGGCACACGGCGGACAAATAGACCTCGTCTCAGAGGAACACAAGGGTACCACTGTCACATTTACCCTCCCTCTTGATGAGCAAGCAAAACAACCCGAGGTGCTTACTGCCTCTTTCAAGCACCCAACTGCCACCCCCCGCGAAAACCTCCGCGTGAATTGAGCTAATGCTTGACAAATAATAAAATCGAGCTATAATCAATTATATAAACTTAACATATTTGTTAAGTTATTAAAAGGATATGGATATTACCAGTGCTCGTGAACTTAGTCAGAAATTGCAAATTAGCGTTGATTATATTGCTCGAGAAGAGTATGAAATCCTCATCTTAAAAGAGGTCTTTGAGAGTGAATTTGGTGTGGGATTTGTCTTTAAAGGAGGGACGGCATTACGGCTAGCATATAACTCACCACGATTTTCTCAAGATATAGACTTCACCCAAATTCAAGAATTTGATAAAGAAAAGTTTATGACTTTTCTGAGGGGACTGGCTAATAAGTACCCAGCAATAAAAAGCATCGAGACGAATGAGAAATTTTACACGATTTTTGGATTAGCAAAAATTAAAGAAGACTATCTTAAGAGAGCGTTTTCCATAAAGATTGAAATTTCCAAACGAGAAAGGAAGTGGGTAAAAGGAAAAGACTATACCGATAAGCTTATTCGCTCTGAAACAACACCCCTAACTGCTATAGCGCAAGTTGCCTCGCTTGAACAAATTCTTGCAGAGAAAAAGGATGCAATGAAAAACAGAAAAGTGGCGAGAGACCTATTCGATTACTGGTATATTCACTTATTGTTAAAACAAGAGATAAAGGTAGATTTTCAAGGGTATGATAAAAAAAGGGCAAAGTCTGAATTGCACCGTCTCTTGCCACGTAACTTTTGGAGGGTAATTGAAACATGGCTTATATAAGACCAAAAAACATTGATCTTGTAAAGAGATTAACCGGTTTTCACAAATCGTACTTTATTATCGCGGATCTAGAGAAGATCTTAGATCTTAAGAAGGACAGTCTTTATGTAACACTTAATAGGCTCGTTAAATCTGGGACACTCATTCGTCTCCGAAAAAACATCTACACGTTATTTACGAAGCCTTTGGATCATGAAAAGATAGCTAATCAGCTATACTTTCCGAGCTATCTTTCTTTTGAACAAGCACTTTCCCGATACAGCATTCTTTCACAAATTCCCTATACGTTGACGTTTGCAACACCACGCCCAACAAAAAAAACGGAAATTGGCGAGACAGTAGTAGAGTATAGTCACTTACCTCAAGAGCTCTATTTTGGCTATCTCCTCAAAGATGAAATCTATATTGCTGAACCAGAAAAAGCATTACTCGATCAGCTGTATATGGTTAGTCGTGGAAAGCGAGCTATTGTTACTGAAGAATTAGATCTGAAAGACATCAATAGATCAAAGTTAGAAACATATGCAGAAAAATTCCCCAAATATATAAAACCACTTCTCGATCAGGTCAGACAATATATTGGAACGACGCCGATTACTCTAGAAGGTAACGAAAGAGTTCACTCTGAAGGTTCACCCTGAAGAGTAGCTTGGAGTAACCGTAAATAAAACCATAAATATCGCCTAGTTACATGTTAAGACCTCCATCTTTTTGAACAAGGAATTGTCAAGGGTAATTATTCACTATCGACCATTTTTCACCATCCGAGACAAGCTCCACATCGCCATTCTTATCTGTCCGCAATGTTTTAATATCTTTATCTCTCAGTATCTCCATGGTCTTCTCGCTCGGGTGGCCGTAGCGATTCTTGCCTACACTCATCACAGCCAGCTTTGGACTAAGTTCTTGTACAATCTCCTGAGTTAATCCAGTAGCGGAGCCGTGGTGTGGGACTTGCAATACATCGATTGTCTTGATATTGCTTGACAAAATATCATCAGATAATTGTTCATTTTGACTATCGCCGGTGAGGAGTAAATCAAAATTTTCATACGAAACGAGTAAAACAAGTGACGCAAATTCATCTCGCTCACCGATATTTCCCAAAGGACTAGTATTAGTGAGAAACTCCTGCGTCGGGCCAAGTACCTGTACCACAAGATTATCTCCGAGTCGGTAGGTATCTCCGCGAAGTAAACGGCGCTTACGAATGTGTTTGTTTGATATCATCTCGTCAATTGCTTTATATTCTGTTATATTGTTTACCAATTCTTCACTACCAAACTCTGCTATACTATATCGATCTAATAAAGAAAATAATCCACGAAAGTGATCTGCGTGAGGATGGCTGAGGACAACAAGCGAAAGTGTCCGCTGCCAAAAAGGCATGTGATCTGACAGACATGAAGCGACAGCATCATTTGGCCCTGCATCAAAGAGCATTACCTTTCCCTGTGGAGAGCGGATAAGAATAGCATCGCCTTGGCCAACATCGCAGAAGACAACGTGAAGCAAGCCGTCATTATATTGATGATACTGCATAAAAACCAAAGCTGCGAGAGCTAGTAACGAAATCAGTCCTAAAAATAAGGCTTTCTTCATAGAAAGAGATCAAAGATCAAATCTAAAAGAGCAAAGCCTAGCGTAAAGCGCCAAACTTTTATTTTTTGGCTTGGCTTTGATTTTTGATCTTTGCACTTTGATCTTCACTATCTTTTCGAAAAAAGATAATTACCAACAGAAGTAAATAGTAACCAAGAACAAATGGGACCGGGAATGAATCAAGGCTTAGGTTGAGATTGAGCTTTCCGAAATACATCACAATATATTGAATATAGATCAAAAATGGTAAAGCCAGCCACAATAAAAGTTTCGCGAGAAAAGGAAAAAAGAGCGCGCATAATGCCCCGACGCCGCCTAAAATCATAAGAATCGGGACCATCCAAAGGACAAGCGCGTTGACCGGTATAGAAAGCACGCCATACTGTCCAATCGTTGCGAGAAGAATCGGGAGGGTTGCGATTTGCGCAGCAGTCGTTGTCTTAATATCTGAAGCAAAAAAGTCAACAACAGGCTTCTTCTCCGCTTTTTGTCGAAACGTAAGAAATGGGGAAAGAAGGATGATTCCAAGCGTCGCGCTAAATGACAGCTGAAATCCAAGATCAAAAAGAAGTCTCGGGTCAAAAAGCAGCATTGCATAAGCGGTTATTACCAAGGCTATAATGACAAAGTATTGCTTTCCCAAAAGCGAGGCTATCGAAGCTAGTGTCGCCATAATTCCAGCACGCACGATTGAAGGAGAAAAACCCGCAAGGAGCATGTAAAAAAAGACCGCCAGGACCGTCAGGAATATAGCGCCTTTTCGATGAAAGAAAAGCGAGAAGAGGAAAAATACTCCCCCTGCTACCATGCTCACGTTCATCCCCGAAGCTGCAATAATGTGAATCAGGCCAGTTGACGCCAGGTTTTCTGAAAAATCCTTGGGTAATTGCTCTTTCCCGCCAAAAACAATACCAAGCAAAAGGCTAGAAGAAGCAGGTGGAAGTGCTGCCTGAAAAACGCTGCGAATCTTTTCACGGATGTGAAAAATGACATTGATAGGAAAATTTTGTGCTTCATTTTTACTCGTGATTTTAGGAAAAAACATTGTATTGACAATCCGATCGTTTTTTAGCACTTGCTGTTTTATATTGCCTGAGATTGCGAGCGTCTGACCATACTGGTAGCGCGGAAATGCCGGGGCAGTGACAAAAATCTTACCTACTCTATCTGGCTCAAGAACAAAACGCTGGATACTCCCTCTTCCTTCAGGCTCGCTCATAAGCCGACTGGTGAAAGATATAACCTGCCCATCTTTGAGAATTGTTTGATTGGAGTAGAAGAAATAGAACCGTAAGGCCAACAAAAAAAGTAAAATAGTTGTAACAAATACAAATCTAAGCCTGGACATAGAAAATGGTTAAGCGGTTAGGGTTACGATGCCCGTTTCGTGAGGCGGTTACGCTAAATGTGGAACGCTAAACGATACCGGCTTCGTTACCGACAAACGTATGACTAGTAAACTGCAATCTTATCTTTAATCTTCTCAAACACACTCTTGCTGACTACTTTTTTGCTTTGCAATTCATCGAGGCTTGCGTATGGCCTGTTATCGATGATCTTCTGCCCTGTCACCTGCCCGATCCCAGGCAAACTATCGAGCTCAGTAAGAGCAGCGGTATTGATATTGACCGCGCTTCCGGCTTGCCCTGAGGAGCGAAGCGACGAATGGGTGGTACTCATTACTTCCATCTCCTTCTCAAATGGAATATAGATCTTTGCGCCATCTGCTACCTTTGCGGCAAGATTAATCGTTTTTGCCACAAAGGCGCGATTGGCATCACGTGTCATACCGCCCGCTGCGATGAGCCCGTCTTGCACTCTTGCATCTCTAGTCAACGCATAGACGCCTGGCCGCTCGACAGCTCCTTGCACATCAACCATAATACTTGCTGCACTTTTCATAGATGGGGCTTCTTCTCTATCAGCTTTTTCAAAAACAATGTCATTTTCCGTTTTTGTCTGCAAAAAGGATATCATACCATACCCTAACGATATCAGGCCGAGCGTGGCGATGACCAGGGGTAATGTATGGCGTTTGAGGATTGCAGCAAGCCTATCAATCAGCTCATCAGTATCCATAATCTTATCGTAACAATCTGCTTATATGATTACAATTGGCTTATTCTGTTTTGTACGGTTTCTAAGCTTCCACCTTGTACAAGGTGGAAGCTTTTTTCCATCATCTTTTTTCCAATTGGTATAATTTATGATGTTTTAAGGTATCTAGTTATACTGAAGTTTGAAAGAAAATTTATACAACGAAGTTAATAAGCTTGCCGGGGACGAAGATAACTTTTCTTATTGAGACTCTCTCCAAATACTTGGAAGCATTGGGGCTTGCTTTGGCTTGCTTTTCTATTTCCTCTTGACTCGCCTTATCTGCGGGAACTTGTAAATTGTCGCGGACGCGGCCGTTGACCTGCACGACGATAGTCAGTGTATCTTCTTTTAAATATTCAGGCTTGTAGTGTGGCCAAGGCTGGAGGTGTACTGAGTTAAATTCTGACTGTCCCGCTGAGCGGGACCATAGCTCCTCTGCCATATACGGGGCAAACGGAGCTAAAAGCTTGAGATAGATTTTCACGGTTTCTAGAGTTATCTTTTTACGCTTTGCGAGATCATTATAGAGAATCATCAGCTTCGCAATCGCGACGTTATAACGAAGTCCTTCCATATCCTGCGTTACCTCTTTTACTGTCTTGTGAACAATTTGCAAGTCCTCTTTCTCCTCAGTGAGAAGAGATTCATTTGTGAATAATGTCCACACCCGTTTTAAGAACCGATCCATCCCTTCAATTCCAGTATCACGAAAGTCGCCACCCTGGTCGTAGGGACCAAGAAACATGAGATACGTTCTCACCGTGTCTGCGCCAAATTTTGCAATATATTCATCAGGCAGAACCACATTTCCCTTACTCTTACTCATCTTCGCCCCTTCTTTTATCAGAAGACCATGCGCATAGAAACGAGAAAAAGGCTCATCAAAATCAATCAAGCCTTGGTCATGAAGAAACATGGTTATGAAGCGCGCATACAATAGATGGAGTACTGAATGCTCAGCTCCGCCAATATACATGTGGACTGGGAGCCATTTCTTGGTCGGTTCTTTTGAAAACGCTTCATCAGCAATATCAGTTGAAGGGTATCTGAAAAAGTACCATGAGCTATCTAAAAAAGTATCAGATACGTCTGTTTCTCTTTTTGCTTCTTTTCCACAACTTGGACACGTAACCCGCTCAAACTCTGCGTCGGAAGCCAGCGGTGATTTACCCGTTCCAAGAGGCTTATATTCCTTAATATGAGGCAAGACTACTGGTAGCTCTTCTGCAGGATACCACCCACCCGAATCCCATTCCTCCCAATACCTGCTATTGATCTTGAAATTTGACATAGGCTTAGCTTCATCCGAGTGCCACCATGATTTGCCTTTGGCTGCACAGTGTTCACAATAAATCATGGGTATTGGTGGACCCCAATATCTTTGGCGCGAAATCAACCAATCACGAATATGATAGGTTATTTTTTTCTCTCCAATACCTTTTTCTTCTAACCACTGGATTGTTTTGTTGATATCTTTTGGAACGTGAAATGCATCCCATTCATTCGAATTTACAAGCTTTCCAGGACCTACATAAGCTTGTTTAAGATCTACAATTTCTTTATCTTTCGGTTGAATTACTAATTTAATCGGTAATGTGTATTTCTTAGCAAACTCGAAATCTCTCTGATCATGTGCAGGAACTGCCATGATGCCTCCTGTTCCATATCCCATCAATACGTAGTCTGCGATCCAAATGGGAATTTCTTCTTTTGTAACAGGATGTAGGGCAGTTAGGCCAGTGGAAACACCCGTCTTTTCCCTACCCTCAACTAAGCGTTCCTGTTCAGTCTTTACCAGGGCTTTTGATACATAATTCAGTACTTCCTTTCGATTTGGCAATGATAGTTCACTAACGAGAGGGTTATCTGGCGATAAAACAATGAATGTTGCGCCAAACAAAGTATCAGGTCTTGTAGTGAATACTTCAATTTTTCTATGAGATCCTTTAATAGCAAATCCAATCTTTGTTCCTTCTGATTTGCCAATCCACTGTTCCTGAGCAATTTTTACCTTCTGAGTCCAGTTCAGACTTGGAATATTATTTAACAATCGTTCAGCATAGACAGTTATTCTAAAGAACCACTGTCGAAGCTGTCTCTTCTCTACTTTTGAACCACAGCGCTCGCACTCACCGTTGATAACCTGTTCGTCTGCCAAAACTGTTTTGCATGATGGGCACCAATTGACTTGGGCACTTTTTTTGTATGCCAGACCAGCTTTAAAAAGCTTTACAAATAACCACTGTGTCCAGGCGTAGTAGTTAGGCTTATATGTTTCAACTGTCCGTGACCAATCAAATCCATTGCCAATTGCATGAAGTTGCCTGTAGAAGTTTGCCTCAGTTACCTTGGAGTAATCCATTGGGTGCTTGCCAATTTTTAAGGCATAATTCTCAGCATGAATACCAAATCCATCCAAACCAATAGGCTCAAAGACGTCATGTTGCTGCATTCTTTTAAATCTACCGTATACATCAGCTCCGGTGAACGCATACATGTTCCCGACATGCAGCCCCTCAGCTGATGGGTACGGGAACATCATGAGGTTATAAAAGGGTTTTTGCGCCTTCTCTATATCTGGCTGGTAGATTCCTTTTTCTTCCCATTTCTTCTGCCACTTCGTCTCAATTTGCTGCGGCTGGTATCTTGTACTGAGCGTAGTCGAAGTATTCTTTGCTGCCATAACGGCTT
>CAZSQB010000039.1:0-9481 GCA_964608945.1 uncultured Gammaproteobacteria bacterium | reverse complement strand
GTCAATGATCGAAATCATGGCAAGAGGCGGCGGCGTCGGCCTTAACCTCTCATCCCTAAGACCCAAAGGCTCACGCGTCAAAAAAGTAAATGGTTTCTCCAGTGGGCCTATTAATTGGGCAGAGCTATACTCACTCGCAACGCATGATATTGTCCAGCAAGGGGGAAGTCGTCGCGGTGCATTAATGTTGATGCTTTGGGATTGGCATCCAGATATCGAGGAGTTTATTACAGTCAAGCAAGATCTCTCCCGCATCAACGGCGCCAACCTGTCTGTCTGTATCTCCGATTCATTTATGGAAGCAGTCAAAAAAGATTCTAGCTGGGACTTAGTCTATCCAGACCTCGACAACCCCAGGTACGATGAGTTGTGGGATGGCGACATCCAGGCCTGGAAAAAAGCAGGCGGCAAGGTTGTCGTCAAAAAGACAGTCAAAGCAAAATATCTCTGGGATATGATCTGCGCCGCAGCATGGCGCTCAGCAGAGCCGGGGCTTCATTTCCTGGAACGAAGCAATAAGCGAAGTAATACTTTTTATTTTGAGAATCTGATCGCGACCAACCCTTGTTGTACTGGAGATACGCTTGTAGCAACAACGAGCGGATGGAGACGAGCTGATGAAATCGTTGTCGGTGATCAAATCGCAACGGTATTAGGCAGCGGAATTGTAGACAGGGTTGAAACCTATGAGAACCGTCCGGTTTTTAAAGTAAGGTTTTCTGATGGGGCAGAGCTTCGAGTAACAGCAGCGCATAAGTTCCATGCGATTAAACATGCCAACCGAGCAAAGAATTCTGCCAACAAACGGTTCTCAGAGCTTGCTCTCGCAGAGCTTGAGATAGGAGATGTAGTGCGTGTGGCACCAGCATCTATGCCGAACAATCCTGTGGTTGATTTACCTCGTGGTTGGAGCGATAAGGAATATGGATTTTTTGTCGGGCTTCTTTTAGGAGACGGATGCATTACTCCAAAAACGCTCAATCGAAATGTCGTGAAAGTTGCGGTAAATACCAATGAGACAGAATGGAATGCATTGGTAAGAACAACACTTGAGAAAACAGGTACTGTACGGCTTGATGCTTCTTCAGAGGGGTATTCGGCAAATTTCACTGCCCAATCAGCAGGTGGCGCAGCAATGCTTGTGAAACAATCATACCTAACACCTGCATACTCTTTTGAAAAGAAAATTCCTTTTGAGTATCAGAATGCAAACAAAGAGTTCTTGGCAGGACTTTTGGACGGGTTGTTTAGTACTGATGGCAATATTGATCTATCCAGTACTCATCCATTCTTGCGCTTTAAGACCACAAGCAAACAACTAGCACAAGATATACGCAGAATACTGCTCTCCTTCGGTATTCATGGACGGATTGCAACGATTAAAAAAGTAGCAGATGGTCGCATTGGTGACCGCGTCATTACTTCCCGTCATACACAGTACGAAGTTATTATTTCCGGCGCAGGAATGAAAGTATTCGTACAAGAGATTGGTCTCTCGCATCCGGACAAACAGAAAAGACTGCAAACAGCACAAAAAGAATTTGCTCTGACAGGCAACACATGGCTTTCTCGTATTACGTCAATTGAGCCAGATGGGGTAGAAACTGTTTATGATTTACATGAATCAGTATCGGATACGTGGATTACAGAAGGTGCTGTTTCGGTCGGGTGTGGCGAGCAGCCCCTCGGGGCCTGGGCTGTGTGCAATCTGGGCGCTATCAATCTTGCCGCGTATGTCAATAAAAAAGGGGTATTTAATTACGCGCAATTTGCCAAAGACGTCCAAATCTCCATACGTTTCCTGGACAATGTCATTGATGAGACCTATTACTTTTTTGATGACAATGAGAAGTGCGCAAAAGATATACGACGCACTGGTCTTGGCATTTTAGGCCTAGCTGATGCGCTCATTAAAATGAAAGTCCGCTACGGTGCCAAAGAATCACTTCCGATTCTTAAAAAAATGTTTGCAACGCTTCGCGACAACGCATATATTGCCTCATCTGATATCGCAGCTGAAAAGGGTTCATTCCCGAAATTCGATAAAAAAGAATATATGAAGGGCTGGCATATAAAATACCTACCAAAAGCAATCCAGCAAAAAATTGCCAAGCAAGGAATCCGAAATGCGGTGTTGCTGACTATCGCGCCAACCGGCACAACATCCCTTCTCGCAGGCGTCTCCTCAGGTGTTGAGCCAGTATATGAGTTTGAATATTACCACATGGGTCGTCTCGGAAAGCAACTTGTCTATCACAAGCTATACGGAGAGTGGAAAAAGCACCATCCGGATGAAAAACGCCCTGACTATTTTGTATCAGCCAATGACCTAACCCCTGAGGATCATGTCAATGTCCAGGCAATTGCGCAGAAGTACATCGACTCTTCTATTTCAAAAACAGTCAATGCACCTAATTCCCACACTGTTGAAGACGTACAGCGGCTTTACATGCTCGCGTATGATCAGGGATTAAAAGGCATCACCTACATGCGTGATGGGTCTCGACAAGCAATTTTTGAGCGCGTAGGCGAGAAAAAAGACGAGCAGCCAAAACTCACTGTCTTCACAGACGAACCAGTCCTGCCACGCCCAATGATGGTCGAGGGAGTAACCTATGCCACTGACAGTCCCTTGGGTAAGACATATGTCACCGTCAACCACGACCAAATGAAAGAACCATTTGAAGTCTTTATCACCAATGGAAAGAGTGGATCAGACGTCGCGGCCATGGCTGACGGGTTAGGCCGTATGATCTCGCTTGTCTTACGACTCAACAGTCCAGTGCCAACGCGCGAGAGAATGAGAAAAGTAATTGAAGAGTTGGTTGGTATCGGCGGCGCCAGAAGCGTTGGCTTTGGCGAGAATCGTGTTCGGTCTCTGCCAGACGCTGTGTCGAAAGTCCTCGCCCGCCACAGCGCCTTCAGGGTCAATGGCGCAGTAGAGGATGCGTTTCCGAAAGCTGCCAATGGCAATGGCGCAACGAATGGACATACCAATGATCAAACAAACGGCGCGACAGAGCCTGCAAAGGCTACGGGAATAGAAGAAGTTGTCACCATGCGGCAATTGTCGTTTGACAATACAGCATCGTCTGATGCAAAATTCGCAACTGCAAGCAGCTCAAAAACGAACTTGTTTGATATCTGCCCGAAATGTGGCACTGGCAGCTTTGCCTATGAAGAAGGCTGCAAGAAGTGCTATAGCTGTGGCTACTCAGAATGTTAGTAGCTCGACTCTTTAGGAAATCACGGTGCAAGTCCGTGGCTATGCCGTAACTGTTCCGAAAGGACCCTGAGCTTGTCGAAGGGAAAGTCAGAAAACTAGAGAGTTGTCAGAGATCCCGAGCCCTGCGAAGCAGGGTCTGGCTCCGCCAGACAGGAAAAGTACGTGACGTATTATGTCCTTCTTGGGAATCCGCCAGCCCCGCTCAGCGGGGCCAGCCGACGGACTAAGAAGGTTTTTTATGGAAAATTTATTTAAAAAGCTAAAAGCAGGAATAATCATTGCCTTTACTATTGGTTTACTCGGTGGATTTGGTAGTGGGTTTTTCTATGCTGTCCTTCTTGATGAAGCAGCGCAGAATAAACGAGCGGGCATTGAGCACTCCCTTTGGCCAAGTAACAAGCAGGTAACAACAGACACGCTGGTAAATATCGAAGTCTACCTGAGCTATAAAGGGAAAAATAGGAAGGACGCCTTAACACTGCTAAAGAAACAAGCAGTCGTTGGGCAGAATGCCTCTGGTTTGGTAACCTCTATTAATGGAAGGAAAGCCGATGATACAAAAAGAGAGTATTGGGCGTTTTACGTGAATGGCAAGCAAGCGCCGGTTGGCCCTGCGGAGTATCAAACAAAAAACGGAGATAAGATAGAATGGAAGATAGAGCGATACTAACATATCTCAAAACGCAAAATGCAAATCTCAAATCTACAACTCAAATCTAAAAACTTTTTAGGATCCATACTTATTATTGGATTTGCAGTTGCTCTTCGGCTACTTCCGCATCCTGCCAATGTCGCGCCAATTGCTGCGTTGGCTTTATTTGGCGGATTCTACCTTAATAAAAAATATGCTCTCATTGTTCCGCTCATTGCCTTGTTTATATCAGATATTTTTATAGGGTTTCATGACACAATGCTGTTTGTGTATGGGAGCTTCTTACTAACAGGGGTTATTGGTCTATTATGCAGACCATATAGAAGTTTTAAAACGATCCTTTTAGCAACATTAGCTTCTTCCTTGCTTTTTTTCATCATTACCAATTTTGGTGTTTGGATGGTGAGCAGCATGTATCCTAAAACTTTTGATGGCCTATTGCAGTCATATTACTTTGCTCTCCCTTTCTTTAGAAACACTATTCTTGGAGATCTTCTGTACACAGGATTATTTATAGGAAGCTATGAAGTTTTATTGCGAGCGTTTCATCTGAAAGAACCTGCCTTGAAAAAGACATGAAAATTTATACACGTACTGGAGACAAGGGACAGACATCATTAGTTACTGGCAAACGCGTTTCAAAAGCGTCTGACCGCGTTGATACCTATGGAACAGTGGATGAGTTGAACTCAGCAATTGGCGTGGCAATTGCTGAAATTTCAAATGTCAAATATCAAATTTCAAATGTCAAAAAAGAGCTTGAGGACATACAGCATGACTTGTTTGAAATTGGTGCAGTGTTAGCTACGCCAGAAAAAAGCACTAAGCACACAGCACCAAGCACATTGGGGAAACGAGCATTGGAGTTTGAAAGAGTAATTGATAAGTTAACTATGACGCTTCCTCCTTTAAAGAATTTTATTCTACCAGGTGGAGGGAAGGCGGGAGTGTTTCTGCATATGGCGCGCACTGTTTGTCGAAGAGCGGAGCGGCGCATCATCGCATTATCTGAAAAAGAAGCGGTTGATGATGAAATTGTAAAATATTTCAATCGTCTCTCAGACCTTCTCTTTACTATGGCACGTTTTGTCAATCAAAAAGATAAAAAAAAAGAAACCGTTTGGAGACCTAGCCACTAATATACTAGTATATTAGTTCTCATGTTGGTATGGCCACTGTTCGCCTCAGGCGAATGGGAAGGCCGAATTATTTTTTGGGAATGTGGTGACCCGCCTGCAACGCTATCGCGTAGCGATTGCGGGCAGAGAATTCCACAACTGTGCCGCAGCGGTTACTCGCCTCGATTCGAGTCGAAGCGGGAAGTCCGAAGACCGACCAACATGCTTCTCCCGAGCAGGATATTGTATGCAAGTAGAAGCACGTATACATACTAGTTTTCCTCTAGAACAGCTGCGATCTCGTGAAGCCATTGGCCCCCGCGAGCTTGTTACGTATGATCCTGAGTTTGATACTCGCGCGTACACAGACTTTTATAATCTTCGATTCCTTGATCCTGCAGAGAGAAAGCAACAAAAAGGCATTCTTGATGGATATACGCGGTCTAATTTACAGACAATGCTTGGTGAGCGGTTTCATGTGCTCTTAAGTAAGAAGACCTATGACATACAAAGCGGTCAGCTTTTTTCACCAAAGCATCCAGATGAACCGGCGCTTGATATATTTAAACGCGGGCAACAGTATCGGAAAGAAAACGGTTCAAGCGCAAGTGATCAAGAACGGGAACAAGCAGAGATTGACATCTTTTCTGCAATCCAGGATAGACTTTGTGATCCGCATACGCTTGAGAGGACAATAGTCGTTGTGATTTCGCAACCTGGTAAAAATCTGCCAGGACAAAAGCCATCAGAATATCAGCACAATTTTTATGATGTTTATATGAAGTTTAATAACACTGTTTTGTATCGCCGTTACAGTTCAGCGCTTACTGCTCCAGAGGCTTTTGCAAAAGCGTTCAAACTTAACCCTTGGTATGCGATGCCAGAGCGAGGGAGTGAGCCAGATTTCATTCCAGACGATGTTTACTTTCTGAAACATCCTATTTATCTTGATCCGAACGTAAATCCAAACCTCACGCCTGATGAAATTCATGCATTCTTCCATCGAGGTCATGAATTTATGCAAGAGGAAGAATTTCAATACGTCCTTGGTGCGTGTCAGGGATACATTGATGCATATATTCGCATCGTCTCTAAGAACCCAACTGATAGGAAGATGCGTAATCTTGCGTACAACGCATTATTGAATAGAGCCGATGAGGCGGCGCAGGCGTTTAAACGAACGCAAGAGCGGGGAGGCATAGGAGTAGCCTATGATAGGCGCTGGGCAGAGCTACCAACAAAAGAAGAGCTTGTTATGATGGGAACAAAACAGGTTCGCGAGGTGACCACCGGCTGCGGAAGGTCAGGCGGCATGTCGCTTAATGAATTGCTTGAGCAAAATCCCCTGCAAGATATTGCTCGGTCGCGCTTTAGCATGCTTGATTATGGGGTTTTGGAGTTGTCAGGCGATTTAGGATATACCTTTTCTGAGCCTAAGGAAGGAGAAAATTGCAAAAACTGCGGCGAGCACGTAGCGCTTGGTCCATGTGGCATTTGTCGGTCGTGTGACCGGTATATTCGTTTCCAAAATGGCCAATCACTTCCAATCGCAGCGTAATTTTATTGTGTATTCATCCTGTTCATGCTACTATACGAGCATGGATGATACTGCCCAATTATCAACCAAACCTGTTAATCAGCAAGGAGGGAGCGACACTTTGGTACAGCCTGTTCAATCAGACGTACAGCAAACGCCTTTGCCAGTAGGCGGAACACCGACGCAGCCAGCAGGAAGAGAACCAGTTAGTCTGCCGCACAAAGAGCTTGGTCCGAGTAGGCAAACGCATGATTTTGGCAGTGTCAGTCTTTCAGAACCGGAACCTTATATCTCAGAGGAAGTCGCAGAAGCAGGTGTTGAGGCAACGCCTGATACATATAAGCCAGATATTCCTCCTGATGTGGCAAAGCTTGGCGTGACACCGGCAAATGCTGCGAAGCCGGTTGTCGCAACATCAACGGGAAAAATAGTCCTGCCGCTGACTGAAGAGAAAGCAGCAATGGCGAAGAAAACCTATTCTATTAAAGACTCGATGCGGTGGCTTGCAGAACTCGTGCTTGAACAGCTAAAACGCGTACATGAGAAGATAGCGCATTAACGTATGCTATGGAAGCACTATCAATTGACACGATACTCTATACACTCGTAGTAGGAGTTTTTACGCTTTGCCTTATTGCTGTATTCGTAGCAGGCTCTGGTTTTCTTTTTCTCCTCTGGATGCGAAATCGAAAGAGAGAGTATGAGGCGCTCAATACAACACTTCTACAAGTAGCGCTTCCCAGGGACAATGAGATAAAAATTGACGCAGCAGAACAACTATTTGCCAGTCTTGCTGCGTTTGGTAAGCCAAAAGGGCCGTTTCGTTTGAAAAATCCGCCACATGTTTCCTTTGAATTGGTAGGAATGCCAGGTGATATCCGATTTTATGTTTCAGTACCAAATAAATTTCGTGATTTTGTCGAGAAGCAGATAAACGGCGCCTATCCTGATGCAGAGATTTCAGCGGTCGATGATCCAGCAAGCAGGCACAAGCCGGACACGCTCGCCGGTAGCGAGTACAATATTTTTTCAGAGAAGGGAAAGGTTGCCTTTGCTTCGCTCCGTCTGAATTCAGGAAACTACAAGCCGATAAAAGTATACAAAGATTTACCGGTTGATCCGTTATCTTCTATTACGTCAATCCTGGCAAAAATGAACCCAGGAGAGGGCGCTGCTATTCAAGTACTTCTTAGTCCTGCTAATGATAAGTGGAAAAAGCCAGGAAAAGAATACCTTTCCAGTACCAAAAAAACTGAAGCTAACCCCGAAACGGCAAAATATTCAGCCGATGCAAAAGAGCTTGAGGCGATTGAAAATAAAATGGGAAAGCCAGGATTTAATACTGTTGTTCGTATTGTCGTCTCATCAAGTACAGAAGAGACAGCAAAAGCACATTTGGAGAATATGATTAATGCGTTTACGCAGTATAGCTCACTTAATTCATTTAGCAAAAACAAACTTCGTCTCAAAGGCGCGTTTTTAACAGATTTTATTTACCGCTACTTTCCGATGTGGGGACAGACATCCGTATTGACATCCGAAGAGTTAGCAACTATCTACCATTTTCCCAATAAAAGCGTTTCAACGCCCGGTATTTACTGGGTAAGTGCCAAACGTGCGCCGGTTCCCGCAAATGTACCGGAGACAGGAATGTATCTTGGCAGGAGCGTTTTTAGAGGCATCTCACGTCCTGTCGGCATTGACCGCGATGATAGGCGCAGGCATATGTACATCATCGGAAAAACAGGTACAGGAAAAACCGAGTTTTTAAAGCAGATGATTATGCAGGATATTAAAAATGGGGAAGGACTTGCTGTTATTGATCCCCACGGAGACTTAATTGAAGATATTTTAAAGCTTACGCCTCCTCAGCGCGCAGAGGATGTTATCCTTTTTGACCCTTCAGACACGAGTCGTCCGATGGGATTTAACATGCTTGATGCAGAGACTGAGGAGCAGCGACATTTTGTCGTCTCCTCAATCATCGGCCTTATGTATAAGCTTTTTGATCCGAATAAAACAGGTATTATCGGTCCGCGATTTGAGCATGCGATCAGAAACGCAATGTTGACAGTGATGTATGAACCAGGCTCGACCTTTGTCGAGGTCGTACGAGCTCTAACAGACGCTAATTTTGTGCAAGAAATATTGCCGAAGGTACAGGACCCGATTGTCAGGCGGTACTGGACGGATCAGATTGCCCAGACGTCAGACTTTCATAAGTCAGAGGTATTAGATTACATTGTTTCGAAATTCGGTCGCTTTGTTACCAATAAAATGATCAGAAATATCATCGGTCAATCGGAGAGTGCATTTAATTTCAGAGACGTCATGGATAGTGGGAAGATCCTACTAGTCAACCTTTCAAAAGGAAAAATAGGCGAGGAGAATTCAAGCTTTTTGGGCCTCGTGCTCGTACCGAAAATCCTTGTCGCCGCGATGAGCAGGCAAGATCTGGGAATGGATCAGCGGCGCGATTTTTTTCTCTATGTTGACGAATTTCAAAATTTCGCAACGCCTGACTTTGCTCAGATCCTGTCTGAAGCGCGAAAATACCGCCTTAACCTCGTCGTCGCCAACCAGTTTATCGGTCAAATGGAAGAGGAAGTCAAAAACGCCATCTTTGGAAACGTTGGCACACTCGCAGCCTTTCGGGTCGGCGTTACTGATGCCAACTACCTCCAACACGAATTCCAGCCTGTCTTTAACGAGTCAGATCTGATAAACGTTGATCGATTCAACGCGTATATGAAGACAATTGTGTCTGGCGAGCCTGTGCAGCCTTTTTCGCTTGATACGACCAAAGATATTGCTAAGGAAAAAGCATTGGAAAATCAGCGCGTGTCAGAGCTCATAAAAGAGCTCTCGCGCCTCAAATACGGCCGCGATATCAACCAAATCGAGGCAGAAATCAGCCAACGGGCAAGACTTTAGATATTAAGATACTA
>CAZSQB010000038.1:0-9732 GCA_964608945.1 uncultured Gammaproteobacteria bacterium | reverse complement strand
CAAATTTAATCCTGCCGCCGTTGTGGTTGGGTGCACCAGGAATACGATCGACAATAATTGTTTCATCACTCAATTTCCCTCCATTATTCGTCATCCTGACGACGCGATTAAGCGTATTACTACCTGTTCCTTCATATGTATAGTAAAGATAGACAAAGTTATTGGTAGAAAAGTTTGGGTGAAGAGCGATCCCTAGTAAGCCACCTTCCCCTACCTCCTCAACAGATGGGATCTCAGCAGCCAAAGTCGGTTTTTGTCTACCTGTACTATCTATCACCCAAACCCGCCCAATCCGCTCTGTAACCAACATCTGATTGTCAGGCCCGCCTCGCGTCGACTCGCCTCCGCGAGTCGAGGCGGGGAGGAATGCGATTGCCCATGGTGTATCAAGGTTCTCTGCAATCACCGTTGTTGCGGGAGCATTTATATTTGCTGTTGGTGCAGGTTGCTCTGATCTTGTTACAAAGGATGTTGATGGAGACTTTTGTCTTGAAGCTATAAGTATGGCTCCAATGCCAAGGAGAATAATTATACCAAAAACAACTATCCTGCTCATTTTCTTTTACTCATTCCTCGCATGACTGACACTGCTCCCGAAGCTGCAACGAATCCTAGCCCTCCCAATGATAGCAGATTTGCGATTTTTCTGTTGCGTGGTTCAATAAATCGAACCTCAACCTTGTGTAATCCTTTCGGGACTGAAAATGTAATAATGCCTCTGTATCGCGGATCTTGGAACTCAACTGGGACGATATTGCCATCCACCCACACGAGCCATCCCGGATAAAATACCGTATTGTCAACGACTTTTACATCAGAGTCTGCTTTTATAGCAAAGGCATGCATATTTGACTTTTTGACCAATGGGTGTATCGTTGCTCTCCCCTCAATAAGTTCAAATTGCGCTTTAGCTTTCTTCCCTGGATCGCCAGCTGACCAGATTGTTGTCGCTTCATTGTGATGATGCATTGCTCCAGAATATGCGCGGTAATAACCATCACCTAGGTTAATATGTTTCTGAACTTTGACAAATGGTAGCGATGAAAGAATAAGCAAAATGGTAACAATACTGAGCATCTTTCTATGCTTTAGGCGTTCAAATATATATGGCGAGATTGCCGTAGCGGTAAATGCAGACAACGCCATAAATCGCCAAGGGAATTGAAAGCGTTTCAAAAAATCCGAGCGCTCCCAGACAAAACTGGATAACGGAACGCTTAAGAATATTCCGAGGAGAAAAAGAACAAGCCAAAACCCAAGCAGAGTCCGTGTCTCTCTTTGCGCTCTTCTCCTGAGCGAGGTAAGAAACATCCAAACACCGAAAAGGAAAATGATCGTTGCTGGTATTCCAACCTGCGCAGATAAACCACCCGGTTTATTCACATCAGGCCCGAATCCCCATGGAGAAAAAATAGGCGTTAGTCCGTAGAGAAAATGTTCCTTGTACATATTCCCGAAGTAATAAAGAAAATTGGTATATTTTGCTTCCTCAAGCGCCGGCAGCCAGAAATGCGCAGATAACAAGAGCCCCATGCCTATTGCGGAAAAAACTGATAGCACGGCCCTTTTCTGTCGCAAGAACGAATAGATAAGAAAAATAGGAGTAAAAATCAAGCTAATGCCGTTGTGGGAAAGCATAAGCGCGGCATAAAGCATACCCAGAATAAGTATTAGAGAAAAAGAGAATTTCTTACTAATTTTTTCTATGCAGTAAAAAAGAAACGGCAAAAGTGCAAATGCGAGCGCTTCCCCAGGCGCTCCCCGAACATAGAAGATAAGAAAGTGATATGGAAGCGCAGTATAAAAAATAGCAGCAGCAAGGGCGACAGCTTTTGGAAACAATTGTCTCATCCAAAGGTAAAATCCCACCGACGTGAGCAAGAAAACGATGATGTTAAATACCAGATAAGAACTTTCAAGTGAAAGCCCTGCCAGATGGAGTGGGATCATAAGATAGCTTGCCAACGGGTAAAAAAGAATCATAAAAGGTGAACCATAACCGTAATTTGCCTGTTCTGCCCATCGGGGCGGAAGTTGTCCGTCAGACAGTGCTTTCTCGTATGACGCAGTTCGCGCGACATGCGTCACGCTATCATGGCTTAAGAAAAATCCGCCTGTTAGTACCGGAAGAAGGAAAATGAGAGAGACGGTAAAAAGAATGAAGAACTCAGGATATTTTCTGACCGCATTGAGTAACGTTTGTTGAAAGTATTTCATGTGAAGCCGTATTGTGATGTATCAATTCATCACAACATACTGTAACAGTAAGGTTCCTTGCTCGTTGAGCTTTTTGACGCTTTGGAGTTTCATGTTTTTGTCATAGCTCCCCTTCTCAATAAGCGGTCTTCCCTTGCCGAACAGCCTCGGTTCAATCGTCAGGTATAGCTCGTCAACGAGGGAGTTTTCCAAAAAGAGCGCATTTGTTTTCCCGCCACCAACCAAAAGCATCGTGCTGTATCCTTGCTTTTCTAATCGCTCAACGAGGGTTTCTGGCGACTCACTGCTAAACTCTATCCTTCCAGGGAGCGCCTCATTGGCGTATTTTTCAGGATTTCGTGTGAGGATAACCCGAAGCCTTTCTTTCTCTGGCTTTACCATGTCCCTGGCAGCTTCATACGTGTTACTTCCCATGACAATGAGGTTATGCTGATTTAAAAGGGAAAAGAAAAAATCAGCGTCCTCTTTTGATGTCCAGGAGTAAATGTCAGGATCATAGCCGCGGGTTATTTTCCCATTTACAGAGGAGACCATCACTAAGATGATTTTCATGTTTTACTTTTTGTCTTTTTGAAGCCACTTTACTCCAGCGTATACAAGCGGTGTTTCGATAATCGACATAAAGCATTTGAGTAACCAGTACGGAAGAATGATCCTCGCAAGGTCGGAAAAATTATCTCCAAAAGGTAGGTTAAATGCATAAAAAGCCAATGTCACAAAGACAACAGTATCAACAAATTGTGAGATAAAGTTAGATGCATTGACCCGAAGCCAAAGCGATTTCTTCCCTAATCGTTGTCTGATTTTGGAAAAGATAAAAACATCCAAGAACTCGGCAAGAGCAAAAGCCGTTAGACTCGCGGCCGCAAAGCGAGCTGACAGGCCAAATATCGTGTCGTACGCAGCTTCTTTTGTTTGAAAACGCATTGATGGCGGCAATTGCGTAAAAAGTATCGCAGAAACAAAAACCAGAAACACAACAAAAAGTGCCGATCTGATAATACTTCTCGTCCGCTCTTTTCCATACACCTCTGTAACAATATCATTCATGCTAAAGATTAACGGCACAAAAAATATCGCCACACTTGCATTCAGTTGGAAGCCAAAAATCTTGGCAAGAGGAAACGTTTTCGCCCCCATCAACTCTGAAGCGACAATACAGAATGTATAAATAGAAATTAAAAAGTCTAGCCTATTTATTTTAAACACGATTTGGATTGTAGCATAGAATACAGAAGTATACCAAAAGCCGTACATGACTGGATAACCAATCGTACGGCTTATCAGTAGAATAAGGACAACATCTATGCTTTTCCTTTAAGCCCAGCCCAAAGTCCCCATACGCCAACAACCAAATGCAAAACAGTATCGGCCGGACTCTCAAGATTTGCGCCCAAAACCATCACCTCACCCATGAGATTATACAATCCAACGACTAATGCGAGCGCGCCAACCGCTAAGGCCAAGAATTTATGTATACCCGCGTCTTTAACCATATAGACGGCGAGTAAGGCGACAACCCCCAAAACAGTATGCGCAAAATTCTCGGCATTATCAAACCACCAAAATGTGCCGAAAAGACTTTGGTCAGGTGTCGGGCCGATAATCCCAACATATCCAAGCACGCCAACGAGCACTAAAACAACGCCACCGAGAGAAAGAAATCCACGCGGTGTCAAAACATTCTTAAAATCCATCTATTCTCACCTCCTCTCCCTTTGTTTTTTCAAATTACAAATTGCAGAGCTTCTATTATCATTCAACTTATTTTAAGCTTTGTCAAGGGGCGCGGCAAACCTACCAAGGTTAAATGAGGTGCGATGCAACCGAGAAAGTCCATACCGCCTAATAAGTTTCCTATGTTCTGCAGTTCCATACCCTTTGTGATGCGAGAATTTATACTTTTTATACCTTGGCGGGACATGGTCCATGAGCATATCGCGATAGACTTTGGCAAGAATTGAAGCTGCGGCAATAGATATACTTTTCTGATCACCTTTCACTATTGCTTTTTGCTGCTTCCGCCCGCCCTTCAGGTACGACACATGAAAACCATCAATAAGAACGAAGAGATTTTTGCCTTTTTCTTGCAGTTTTCTATAAAGGCTGTTTAGGACAAGGCGAAACGCCATCCTATTTGCTTTTCCAACACCAAATCGGTTGATGGATGAGACAGATATCTCAACAACGCTTGAGCAAAACGCGTACTCCTTAATAAGGATAGCAAGCCTGTTTCGTGTCAGTGCCGTTAGCTGTTTTGAGTCTCTAATGCTTGCTAAGAGAAGCACTGCGTCTTTATCAGGAAGCGTCTCTGAGAAAAACGCAGGAAACATAACACCCGCTGCGACAAGTGGCCCGGCAAATGCGCCTCGTCCGACTTCATCAAGCCCGACTACAGCCTTGTATCCCTGTCGCCATAGTTGCAGTTCTTCATGAAACGTCGGCCTTTCCATTTGACTTCTCTCCTTCCGAAAGTTGCAGCTGCGCATCCTTTATATCATAATCGATTGCATCAAGGCCTTTAATCTGCGGTAACATTTTTCCTATTATTGCCTTGAGATCCCCGTGCATACCGTAGGTATTATCAATAACCATTCTGACGTTTTTCTCATCCCTCGCCCACTTATTCATAAAATACCGTTTCTCCTTTTCTGTTTCTGCTTGCATGTTTGTGAACGCTTCGACGATTGCTTCAACGCGGTGCTTGAACTCCGTTCCCGAAAGGTAGGTATACATCAACTCCATTTTTCCGTCTTTTGCTTGGACGGATTGTTTGACATAGTACATCTCAATGAGCTTGGCCCTAAGGGTTGCCGCAAGAGTGATAACAAATTCCCGTTTCGTAACCCATACGCCGTTCCGATAGCCTGCAGTTCTCATATTTGGCGGTAGTATTTCCGATATGATGACTGCCTCTTCCGCATGTATCGCGCGTTTATCTGACTTTAGCTTATCGACCCACCCTTCTGACCACGTTTTGGTATTCTTTAGCTCCCAGAGGATTTTCCCGTTGTAATTTCCTTTACTATCCCACACTTCCTGAACAATGTCTCCTCCACGAATTCCTTTGCCCACAGGTGAAACTTTGTCATTTGGGAACTCTTGGTGCAGTAGAGTTTCAAACTCCAGCTCAAATGCTTCTCCTTGCGTCTGCTGGCTTCCTTGCTGCAGTTTCCTACGCATTTCTTCTATTTCTTTCAACGCGTCAGTAAGCTTTTTGTCTTTCTCCGCGATTTTGGTGTGTTGCTCCTCTTCAGCTTTTTTCTGTGCTTCTTGGCGTATTTTTTCCTCCTCCACAGCCAATTGCTTTTCCATGGTGAGCTTGACTTCTTCTTTTTCCCTACGCAATTCGCGCATATCTTTTGTAAGTTGTGTTATTTGCTCGATAAGATCTTTATTTCTTTTTGCAGCGGCTTCATTTTCCTCTTCAGCGTGCTTTAGTTGGAGCTCAAATTGTTCTTGTATCTTTTTCGCGGACTCATCAGTAGCTTTCTTCCTCGCCGCATCAAGTTCTAGTTGATGCTTTTCATGTTCACGTTCAATAACTTCTTGCTCTATTTGCTCGGAAATAGCGCTTGAGATCTCAACGGGCTTTTTACAATTTGGGCAAATGATAGTATTCATAATTCGGCTCTGCTGGATACAAATAATACTGCGATTCCGTATCGATTGCAACCCTGTTCTCCCTTTGATACTTTTGATACCTCTGATGCCCTTGATACTTTTCGTCCTGCTCTGATACAATACTCCTACTCTCGTGTATGAAATGGCTGCTGCGCAATACTGCCTTTTATGCGTTCGCACTCTTTATTCTGCCCTTTATCGTATCCGGGGTAAGTATTGTAGGGGGATTACCTACATTTCTGATTGGCGGATTTGTCCTAACAATTATGCTTTTAATTATAAAACCAGTCGTCAATCTAATCAGCCTTCCTCTCAACATTCTTACGTTAGGGCTTTTCTCCGCGCTGACAAATGTCGTTATTTTATATCTCCTCACTGTATTGGTGCCAAATATTAGCGTGAAAGCCTTTATATTTGAGGGCATAACGTTTGCAGGATTTCATATACCTAAAGTGTCGCTGAATGTGTTTTTTGCATATATTCTGGCAGCTGCAGTTCTTTCTGTTATTATTGGATGTATTACCTGGCTGAGCAATAAATGAAAAAAATAGTTTGTCTTGGCGGTGGGATTGGCACTGTCAACCTTGTTAAGGGATTAAAAGCATATTCCAAGCAATTAACAATTGTCGTATCGACTGCTGATGATGGGGGTTCTGCCGGACGGCTGAGACGACTGTATGATGTCCCCCCATCTGGAGATATTATCTCTTGCATGGCAGCACTCTCTCAAAAAGACAAAGCGTTTTCCCGGTTACTGACGTACCGATTTCCTGGAGACCGATATGGGAAAGACGATTCATTGTCAGGTCACAAACTCGGCAATCTCATGCTCGTTGCCGCCTGGAAAACGACAGGAAGTATTAAGGCTGGGGTACGATTACTTGAAGAACTATTCCAAAGCACCGGTACTGTACTTCCGGCGACAACAGAAAATGTAACGCTCTCAGCTCACACTGCGGATGGCGTGGAGGTAAAAACAGAGGAAAGTATTGATTTGGGGAAATATAATGGACAACGAGTACTTGACAGGGTGTTTATTCACCCTGAGAACCCAGACGTTCCCGAGGATGTTATGACAGCGCTTAACGAAGCAGACTGTATTATCGCAGGTCCAGGCGATTTGTACACAACTATCCTTCCGGTCCTTATTATTCCACAGATAAAATCTTTTGTACTTTCTGCAAAAGTCCCAAAGATTTTTGTCGTGAACGTCGCAAATAAGCCATTTGAAACAAAAGGATATGCTGTGTCAGATTTTACACACGCAATTGAAAAACACCTTGGAACATTCCCCTTTGAAAAAGTTGTCGTGAATAACAATTTTTCCGTACCGATTCCGAGCCAATTCAAGTATACCTACGTTGCACTATCAAAGGGAATGAACTCAGACTCACCGGTTAAATATGTGGTTTCGGACCTTGTTAACGAATCCTTTCCCCTCTATCATGACTCTGCCAAACTTGCATCAGTCATAGAGAAAATGCTAGAATGAGTAGCTAAAGTTTATGATGCTGTATATCCTTCAAATTATCGTCGCAGCGCTTTTAGTCGGGGCTATTTTACTCCAGGCGCAGGGTGGAGGTCTGTCACCGGTTTTTGGCGGAGGAGGAGAAATGTATCGAAGTCGACAAAACGTTGAAAAGTTTCTTATCGCTGCAACAGTTGTTCTCGCGCTCCTTCTCTCGATCTTATCAATTGCTCTCCTTTTTCCTCAACAGTAAGGTATGCTGGTATTTCGTAAACGATTGCTTTTTTGGATTATCAAAGCCTACATGAAGCGCTGGGGGAAAGTTATCATCCTTTCATTTATCGTGGGGTTAGGTATATTTTTTCTGCTCCTTTCAACATCTCGTCTCTTGGTACACCTCCTGCCGATTGAAAAAAAAATCGTTGTCGGCGCGGTCGGCGCATATACAACCGATGTTTTACCAGTTGCTATTGAAAAAAAAATCTCTTTTGGCCTAACGCAGCTAGCAATTGATGGCTCTGTTATCCGAGGAGCTGCAACGTCTTGGAAAATTGAAGACAATGGGAAAAAGTACACGTTCTACCTCAAAAAAACACTGCGCTTCAGCGATGGAAGAAAATTGACTGCTAATACAGTCAATTATGATTTTTCGGACGTAACAACAAATAAACCCGACCAGCAAACTATTGTCTACATCTTGAAGGACCCGTACTCGCCTTTTCTCGTTACGGTATCGCGCCCATTGTATAGAGGCGGATTGACCGGAATAGGTGAGTATAAAATCCAGAACCTTGAATTAAATGGTGACTTTATTAAATCACTCACACTGGTCTCAACAAAAAACAGATTTAAAACTGAGCGATATATTTTTTATCCAACCGAAGAAGCGCTGAAAGTAGCGTTTGCTCTTGGGGAGATAAATCGCGCAGTAGGACTCATTGATACGACATTTCGAAAGATTTCATTTGCTTCATACCCAAAAACGCGTGTTTTGAGGAAAACCGACTATACAAAGCTAGTAACGATCTTTTTTAACAATCATGATCAGGTCTTATCGGATAAGAAAATTCGAAATGGCCTCACATACGCACTCCCAGAAACATTTGCGAGTGGCGAACGGTCATATGTCCCTTACCCACCGCAATCCCAATATCACAGCAACGACGCAGTAACAAAACGAGAACAAGATTTTGAGCACGCAAAAGTCCTTATTGATGCTGCAACGAGCGATGCATCGGCGAGTGCACGAACGACAATTCACCTGAAAGCCTTATCAAAATATATGGGTGTTGCCGATGAGATCGCGAAAGCGTGGCGACAAGTTGGTGTAGTCGTTCGTATTGAGAAAGTAGATAGCATACCAACGCAGTTTCAGGCATACCTTGGCGATTTCAATTTACCAAAAGACCCTGATCAGTATGTATTATGGCATTCAAATTCTTCAAAAAACATTACCCGCTACAAGAATTTGCGCATTGATAAGCTCCTTGAGGACGGGAGAACTGTTGCTGATACTGAAACAAGAAAAGAGTTGTATTCGGATTTTCAGAAGTATCTCCTCGACGACTCCCCCGCCTCCTTCCTCTTTTTTCCGTACGAGTATGAAGTAGAAAAAAGCTAATTTAGCCTGAAGAAAGCGCATTCTTCCCTCGTAGTTTCCTATGATAGGTAATGGCAAATCGGTGCGCTTCGTCACGGATGCGTTGAATAAGATGCAACGCAGGCGAGTCCTTAGATAGCGAAACTTCAATGAAGTTTCTCCCTGCAGCCCTCTCCCCATGGGAGAGGGAAGGTCGAAGATCCCCCGAGGGGGGGTGAGGGAAAACAGGAACAATAATCGTTTCCTCACGTTTAGCCAATCCTATCAATGGAATTTCAACTTGATGATTTTCGAGCACCTTAAGAGCAGAAGATACTTGCCCTTTTCCACCATCAACAATGATTAAGTCAGGATAAACCCATTCTTTATGCTTAATTCTTCTTTGAAGAACCTCCTCCATCATCGCAAAGTCATTCGGCGTGTTTTCTCGGCGGATTTTATACTTCCTGTATAGTGACGACTCTTTCTCACCATTCAAAAATACGACCATTGAGCCTGTGGCGTTTGTACCTTGTATATTGGAGATATCATAGCACTCTATTTTATACGGAACAGGAAATTGTCTTCCGCTTGTGTTTAGCGTTTCTTGCAAAGCGGCCAACTCTTGCTCGCGAATGTCGCTTCGTAAATTGGGATTTGTGTCATATTCAAATGGCCTGTGAAATGGTTGGGTAATAATGCTTAACGCGTTCATTTTTTTCTGAAGCTTTTGTGCGTCTTCAAAGCGCTCCGCCTTACTCGCTTTTTCTCTTTCCCGCTCAAGCTCCTGCATGATTTTTTGCGATTTTCCCTCAAGAATCCGTATGATACTTCTAATATTTCG
>CAZSQB010000037.1:0-10480 GCA_964608945.1 uncultured Gammaproteobacteria bacterium | reverse complement strand
TGACCTTCTGTTATAATATCCATCATTCATGAGATTGCGATTACTCTTTCTTGTACCTGTCCTCTTTTTCCTCTTTGCCTCTCCTGTGCTTGCGCAGAATACAAAGTCTCAAGCATTAACGCCGATACAACAAGGATACCTCAAAGCAAAGGTCATAAAGATTGAAAAGATGGGCAAAATGCAGACAGGAAACACTACGAATGCATTTCAGACAGTAACTGTTCGGCTTCTTGATGGACCAGACAAAGACAAACAAGCAACAGCTGAGAATGGCGGGATGTTTACGATTACAGAGGAGAAAAAAGTTCGACCAGGCGACACCGTCATCCTCTCTAAGCTGCAAAATCCCGATAAAAAAACAGTCTATCGCGTCGCTGATCTCTATCGCTTACCAAGTATTGTAACGATCATCCTTGGATTTTTTGTGCTTGTCACTCTCATCGCCGGGAAAAAAGGAATTGGCGCGATTCTGGGAATGATTATTTCCCTTGTCATTATTATCTACTTTATCGTACCCCATATCTTAAGCGGCCAAAACCCGCTCTTTATCAGCATTGTTGGAGCTATTGCGATTTTAGGCCTAACGATGTTTTTATCACACGGATTCTCGCGAGCAACGCTTGTTGCGCTCTCATCAACAGTCCTAAGCCTTGTCTTATGTGGTATTTTCGGTGCGCTTTTTGTGGGTTTTTCCCGCCTCTCAGGCCTTGGATCAGAAGATATTTACTCTTTGCAGCAAGGATTCGCAGGAACGATTAACTTTCAAGGATTATTACTTGGTGGTATTATCATCGGCGCACTTGGCGTGCTCGATGATGTGACAACGACGCAGTCGGCAACGATCTTTACGCTCTTTGAGACAGATCATAAGCTGACATTTGCCAATCTCTTCAAAAAAGGCATGGTTGTTGGCCGCGAGCATATTGCCTCCCTCGTCAATACGCTTGTTCTCGCCTACGCGGGCGCATCCATTGGCATCTTCATATTTCTGCTTCTTGCCTTGCAGCAAAACACACAGCCTTTGTGGGTTATTCTCAATAGCGAGGTGATTACTGAGGAAATCGTGCGGACGATTGCAGGCAGCATCGGCCTTGTCCTGGCAGTCCCCATCACAACACTTCTCGCTGCCTTTTTCGCGAAGTATGCGATCAAAATAAACTAGTAAATCGCTGAACTACGCAGAACTGAACGCGGAACAACGCTGAAAGGTTTTCGTTAAGCTCTGGTAACTAGGTTGACGCTTGCTCTATAATTGTTAGAGTTAGATAATATGATTACGATTGACCTTGATCGATTTTTTACTCTTGCTCATATCGGAACAGCACTTTTAATAATCATATTTGTTTTAGTGGTTACGGTATTCCAGAAAAGTCTACAAAAAAAATAATAGTATGTATTCGCTATTTCAAAATGTTTCTACCAGCACGCTTGAACAGATTTCAATGATTTTAACGCTTATTGCCGCGGTGCTTGTGTTTTTTGTCTTTCCCAAAATAATGCGAGATTTACACAGAGATCTGATGAAAAAGAAGTAATTTTTATGGCCTCGCTTCAAAATCGCTAAATTTCTCTTGTTCTTGTATCCATTCTATCTCCACATCTTTTATTTCTGCCATCATAGGGCCTTCTTACAAAGCGTTATCATCTCTTCGATTTTCTTTTTATCTCCCTGTATAAGCGCCTCAACTCTGCCATCTGAGAGATTGCGGACCCAGCCGCTGAGACCGAGGCGTGTGGCATTGGCTTTAACAAATTGCCGATACCCTATCCCCTGGACGTAGCCTGAGATGAAAAGACGTACTTGTTTCATAACAAAAGTCCTAAGTGCTAAGTGCTAAGTCCTAAGTTATAAGTAAAAAAGAATTGACTTGGGACTTATGACTTATAACTTGTGACTCTACATATTGTATTTTTCTATGATCAATCTTATATACGCATCACTTAATTGCAACTGTTTTGCCTGCTCCGGCGCGATCTGCCAGCGGTATTTTTCCATATCGACTTCAAACTCGTCTGAAACTTCTATCTCTTCTGCTTCCAATAATTTTTTTTGCAAACTTCTTGGGTCTGATACTTTTGTTCCGCTAATTGATATCAAGCCTTTGTTATTTATCACACGCCACCACGGCAGATCGTCTTTGCCTTCACTCTGGTTTAATATCCAGCCTACCTCCCGAGCCGCTCGAGGCAGACCGGCATAGAGTGCGACCTGACCATAGCTTGCGACTTTTCCATACGGGACCATGCGGACGATAGTGACGACTCGATCTTTAAAAGGAGACATGAAATAGTTAAAGAAACAGAGGGACAGAGAGACAAAGTATATAAAGTGAGAAAGGAAATTACCTCCTCTATATCCTCTCTTGCTTTGTCTCTTTGTTACTTTGTCCCTTGGTTCTCAACTCCTTCAGCTTCCACATAAATAACGCTCCCTTATTCGTTGCTTGACTGTCCACAGCAAATGTCAGCGCTTTCTCCAAAATAGAGCGATGGACTGTCTTGGCAAGCTTTATATACAATCCTCTATGCTTATAATCATTGAGCTCCTCAGCAAGGCGTATGCCAAAGCTCTGAAATTCACGCGAAATATACTTGTCTGTTGTTGGATTGAAATTCCTGAGCACCTGCTTAATCGACTGCATGAGTCTATTATAATACAGACGAGTTAGAAATTGGTAATAAAAAGCGGACTATTTCGTATTAAAGCGGTTTTGCGCGGACTCGATACCTTCTTCAAGCCCTGTTGCTATTGCCTTTGATGAACGCTTGATAAGCTCCCTTGCCTTTCCGACTTCTCCACGACCAAATGTTCCTAAAACAAAATCGTCGACATTGTGCATTTTTTGCCCGGCGATTTCATTATGATTGCGATTAACGCCAATACCCAAGCGAAATCGCCAGAATTTATCAGTTCCCAACTTTTCCATAATAGACGTGACGCCCTTGTGTCCTGCAGACGCACCGCCAAAGCGAATCTTAATTGCACCCAAGGGCAAATCTAATTCATCATTGATGACCCAGATATCCTCAGGTTTTATTTTATAGAAAGATGTAACGAGGCTGACTGCAAGACCTGAGTTATTCATGTATGTTTTTGGCTTCATCATTATTAGCTTCTCTTCCTTTCCATGCTTGGGTTGCCAAGAAGAATGCACGAGAAAGGTTTTAAAACGGTCATCCTCCTGCCAAGAGGTCTCTTTGACAGGCTTGCTATCTCTTAAAAACTGATCGATTACCAAAAAGCCGAGGTTGTGACGAGTACGTTCATATTTCTCTCCGGGGTTCCCCAATCCTACTATTAACTTCATAAAAGATATTAGGATATTAAGATACTAGGATACTAAGTGTCAAGCAATAATCACGTAATATCTCAATATCTTAATCTCTTAATATCCTTATCACCTCCTTATCCGTTACCTGATGAAATTCTTTATAATACTGTCCGACTGCGCGAAATTCCCGGTCGATCCGAAGCGCTATGACTGCGAGGAAACCACCCTCAAGCTGGTGGAAGGCCTCTTCGGAAATGACAGGAACGGCAAGGACCACGCCCTTTGCCTTCTGACTAGAAAAATACTTTTTTGCGCAAAGCACTGTTGCGCCGGTTGCGATCCCATCATCAACAAGAATAACGATTTTCCCTCGTACAGCCAGTTGCTTTCTTCCTTTGCGATATAACAGTTCGTGATCAAATCGCTCATGTTCTTTCTCAATGACTATTGGCATCAGTTCCTCTCGAGTAATATTGAGCATGCGAAGTAGCCTTTTATCAAGATACGTGCTGTTTCCAGGACCAATGGCGCCAACTGCCAGCTCGGGATTACCAGGAGTGCCTATCTTTTTAATAACAATGATGTCAAGCGGGAGGCGTAACATCTTTGCTACCTCTACTGCAGCAACGACCCCTCCTCGCGTAATACCCACAATTATGTCGGGTTTTACATTTTTTAGTTCAAGCCGGATTTTTACTCCCAGGAGCTCACCCGCATGCGTACGATTCTCAAACATAATTTTTTTTCCAGTCTCGTTTAGCGTTGAACGGTTTCGAAGCTCGTATCGTGAGGCGGTACCGGTTAGAGTCAATACGCTTAACTATTTACCCTAAACGATACGGGCATCGTTACCCACAAACGCTAAACGATCTTAGATGTCCAAGCTCATTTGTGCTGTATTATCAGTATTCTTTTCAGGATCCTTGCCTTCCTGCCAAATTTTGACCTTGCCGTATTCGCCGTCAAACCCTGGCTCTATCACAATATCGCCTGTCCGCACTTTACTCACTCCCTCGGCAATTCTGCTATCTGCGGCTTTTGCAATTTCCTCAATCGGCGTTTTCAACAAGACATCAAGCTCAGATCCACACTGTGTTGTTATTGTCTGAAACATATTTTTTACTTTTTGACTTGCAACTGTCGAATGCATACTTTCTGCGATAATTTCCAAAAGCGGAACGAGTTTGACGTAGGGTGGATGGTGCTTACTTCTATCTGTGTACCATTTGAGGCCAGATTGGTTAGTTTTTGTTTCGGTAACGTGCGAGAGCGTTTTGTCGGCAAGCTGTAGCAATCGATTGAGAACGCCATCAGTTAAACGCTTATGACAGACAGGACAGACTGTCCCTTTTTCTTTAATTTCGTCTGGGCCAAAGCTAATACCACAGTTTCTGTGTCCTGAGAAATGATACTTCCCTTCTTCTGGATAAAACTCGACGCTGTAGACGATTCTATTTTCTCCTTTTTTCTCCTGGCTTTTTTCCATTATCGCTCCTCTGATGCTCTCATATGTTGGTTCTGCTAATTCCATAATAGTTGCTTCGCGCCCCATTTTGGCTGGGCTATGCGCGTCTGAAAATGAGAGGATTGTTCGGTTTCTTAGCTCTTTTATCTGCCAATTCATCTCAGGATCAGATGAAAGCCCCGTCTCAATGCCATAGACATATTTACTCAGTTCTTCAAAGCTCTCATCAAGCGAGTCAAATCCAGATGCAGAACCATACATCCCAAAATGCGGCGTCCAGACGTGACACGGGACAAGAAGTGTACGCTCGTCAATGCTCAGAATAAACTCAAGTAATGCTTTTGAGGATAGGCCGATGATCGGCCTGCCATCTGCATTGAGGTTGCACCCACGACGAACTAACTCCTTACTGATTTTTTCAGCTATCTCAAAGTTCGGCGCGAACACAAGGTTGTGAATCCGCCGCAACTTTCCATTTTGCGTATAAATACTCGAGATTTCAGTTGACAAAATGAACAACGTTTCTTTTTGGTCATTTGTATTTTGAGCTTTTGGATTTGTCCTTCGACTTCGCTCAGGATGGTTCAGATGGTGAGCTTGTCGAACCATTTCGGATTTCGGATTTCGGATTTCGGATTTTAAGACGTAAATGCCATCATTCTTTTCTTCAAGCTGCGCTTGTATTTCCTTAAACCACAACGGGTGTGTCCAGTCTGAGGCGGTGAGGATATCAAGCCCCTTTTGCCGTGCGTATTTTGCCATTATCGGCAACACCATATCTTGCGAGACAGCCCGGGAGTATTTAGAATGGAGGTGAAGATCTGTAACGAATTGCACTATCCGCTATTGTAGCACGGATGCTTTTCAGCATTTGCTGACAGAAACTTGACAAATACTTGACAACAGATCTCTGCTTTGTTACAATTTATACTATAAGACTATATGAACTCTCCAAAGGAGAAACTTCGCAGTATTTTTAAAAGAGAATCTTCTCCAGATTCTTCCCTTTTTTTCCCTACAGGCGAGGACCCCACTTTTCTTGTTGAAGCTATATTATATGAGGCTGCGCGCAGAAGAGAAGCGAATGGAGAGTTCGGAGACAGATTCAGCACATGGAATCATCCACTAGTAAGAGCGTTACAAAGAGGACGGCTGAGAGATGAGCTGGAACGTTATCGAAGAACTACTAACAATCTCTCACACTTGCAGTTCGATGCAAGAAGAGTTATGCATGAATATAGAGATGATCATCCTAATGCTGATTTTTTACCTGATGTTTTTGTCTATCAAATAAAGCCAGAAGAAGGACAGCCACAGTATACAGATGCTTCCAGAAACCCTCTATTGATTCGTGCTAGTCATCCTATTGTGTGGCGAGAGGTTTTTGCTAACTTAGCTACTTTGCGATTGTGTGAAATAATTCGAACAGGAGAACCTGATGGTAATAATATGATGATTAATGATGAAATTGCGAAAAGGGAGCTATGGAGGCCATATCCAATACCCATTACTCCCCAGCTTGGGGTAGTTAAACCACGACAAACTGCGGCAGACTAAACCATCTATTTCTTGCCTTGAGATTTAAACATCTCTATTAGCTCTTTTACTGTTGTCGCGTCTTCGGGTTTTTTGTCTTTTTCTCTGAAGCGAATCAATCGAGGAAACCTCAAAGCATACCCAAGGCCCTTTGCGCCGTCAGTTAGGTCCATGCCGGCAGTGTGACGAGGACTTATGGTTATTTCATCTGCTAGAACTTCAATAACAATCTCCGGCTTTACCCAGACGTCTGGCGTTATGAGTGAGTTGACTCGTGCCGGCTTGTGGTCGATTTCTAGACCTTTTGTTTTTTCTTTTATACTCCTCCACTCTTCATCCGAGAGACCGGTACCGATTCTTGAGACTGTAACAAACGCATCGTTTTCTTTGTCATAAATGCCAACGAGAAGCGCTCCTGCTCCAAATGCTGTACGCTTCCCTCTGCCAAAGATATATCCTAAGATTACGCAATCGATTGTATCGTGTAATTCTCCACTTGAGTGGCGTTTTAGCTTTACCCAATTAAAATTTCGTCCGCCTGCTTCATAAAGACTGTCTACTCTTTTTACTACCAATCCTTCCAACCCTTTAGTTATGGCATCATCCAGCATTATTTGGAGCTTTTTGGGGTCTGATACGATTTCTCCCGGGGATGGGATTAGAGTGTCGTCTGTCTTAACGGTTTTTTTGAGTATCTCTATCCTCTGAAGGAGTGGTGTATCGATGAGTGACTTGCCGTCGACGTATAAAATGTCGAATACGAAAGCTTTCAGCGGCAATTGCTTGGCGACTTCCTCGATGTTGTGTTTGCGGCGGCGTTTGGTGGTCTCTTGAAACGGGAGAAACTCCTCTGACTCTGGCTGATATGCGAGCGCCTCTGTATCAAGAATGGCAGTTTTTGCCTTTACCTGCCTTTTTGTGCCCTCGATGAGTTCTGGAAACATGTGGGTCATATCTTCAAGATTGCGTGAATACATGTGGACTTTGTCTCCATCCTTGTGCAATTGCACCCTAATTCCATCGTATTTCAGGGTACTGTGGACTTTTCCGCCCATTTTCTCAAGCACTTTTTCGACATTTGGCAAACGCTCACATAACTCTGAACGAATAGGACGACCTACGGTGACGGAGAGCTTCTTTACGGCTTTTAAGCCGCCTTCAAGCAATTTGATACCGATCAGGCCAAGATCTGACGTCTCGTTGTAGGCTCTCTCCAAAAGCTTACGATTGCTACGATCGCCAAGGATTGCGAGTGCCAAACCATCAAGGATTGTTGGGTCGCCTATGCCGAGGCGCGTGTTGCCGAGTGGTACGCGGACAAGATGCTTTGCCGCAGTTGGATCCATTTTCTTTAGTAAATCCGCTAAAAGTATCTGCTTTTTCTCAACACTTCCCTCGCCCGTAGTCTTTGCTATTTGTGTTAAAACATCAAAAACTTCTACTATTGTTAACTTTGAACTTTTCGCCCCGCCTGCAACGCTTTGCGTAGCATTGCGGGCAGGTTTGAACTTTTCACTTAGTTGCAAAGCTACCAACCCCATATCTCCAAGTTTTGAATATTGCTTCAAAACAGCTTCTTTATCACTTTCATATGCCATTGCCATGGCACTTGCAACGTTTTTGTCTGCCATGCCGATTTCAACTGGTGCAAAAAACGGCGCTATTCTTCCTTGCGCCAGGTACATCACCTTATCAATTTCCTCTTTATTAACCTTTTTAAAAAGCTCGGCGAGGATATCAATGAGAGCCAAACGAGATGAGGTTGATTCTAATTTTTCGAAATACTGCGCGAGCTCTGAAAACTGCATAGATAAGTTATGAGTTATAAATTATGAGTCCTGAGTTTACCATCAGCTGTTTTTACGATACTCGTTAGCATAACAATAAGTTCCTGATTCTCCTGCAATAGAGTTGTAAAATTAGTATTACTATTAACCTGCTCCATTAGCCTTAACCAATAATGAGTCTCGCGCGCTTCTTTTTTCGCTATATTCATACAGTGGATAAAGTCCTTCTTTGAGTTAGCGCCTAAACCTTCCTCTATATTTGCTCCTATTGAAGTTGCGGATCGTATTATTTGCCTTACAAAAACTACGTTTTCGTATGTTCTTGAAAGAACCTTTGTCATCTTAATGATATCTAGCCCAAACGCGAATGACCTTTTAGCTATTATTGATTCTTTCACAACTTATAACTTAGCACTCATAACTCATCACTTACTCATCGCGTATTTTGCAGCCTTTGTTTTCCCTTGCTTGCGAATTATACCATGAGTGATGAGGGATTTTAACTCGTTGAGGACGGTGTCTTCTGAGACGAAGGGGAAGAGCTGCTTGAAGGCGTTATTTTGCAGGTAACCTGTTTTTTGAATGTATTCGATGATTTTCAGCTGCCTTTCTGTGAGCATAAGCGGCGCGCCGCCTAATTTTTCTTTTAATTTGGCGTCAATTGAGATATGCTCTACCTTTTCTTTAATCTTGCTCAGCTCAATTGCCAGTCCGTGGGTGAAATACTCAAGCCATTCTGTGAGGTCTCCGTCTTTTTTCCCTACACTTTGCAAAGCTACGTAATACGTTTCTGCATCTGAATCAAAGTATTCTTCAAGTGAGAAGAATTTCCTGATGTCATAGCCGTCTTGGAAAAGGGTCAGAATCGAGAGGCATCTGCCTACTCTGCCGTTGCCGTCTATAAAGGGATGGATGCGGACGAATTCGTAGTGCACAATTCCGCTTTTTAAAACTGGGTGAATTTCATCGGGGTTGGCGGCATTTATGAACTCTATAAAGTCCCGCATGAGAAATGGGACCGATACAGCGAGTGGAGGCTTGAATGTGACCTCGCCTGTCAGACTATTTTTGACGACGACTTGGGTTTTTCTATACTCGCCGCATTTTTCAGGAGGTAAAATCTTATCGGTTGTGATCTCGTGGACTTTTTTGACGAGTGTTTCTGAAACTTCTTTTTTCTCAGTTGGGCTTTGGCCTATGAAATCCATGACGCGGCGGTAGTTAATAACTTCTTGCACATCCCGATCGCGGCCGACGACTTCCTGCCCTTCAATTACTTTCTCAGCTTGGGTGAGGTTTAGTTCATTTCCCTCAATGTGCGTACCGTAATGGACTGTCCGGATCATGGCTTCTCTTTGGAATTTTTTTTCGTAATACGGTAGGAGCGGTGCGTGATCGATAACTTCCCGCGCAGCTTCAACAATGCCGATATTTTTGAGGATTTTGTTGGTGATTTGGTATTTGGGAGTGTACATAGGTAACCTAGGTAACCTAAGTTACCTAAGTAACTTAGTAATTCTCGCACAATTCCCGAAGAAAAACAACGGAAAAAGTAGCTGTGTTATACTATTGACCTGTATGGCTAAAAGTAGGAAATCACTTCGGCTTGAGTTGGTCAAGCAAATGATAACCCTTTCAACGAGCGGGTTTGGGTTGGTCGCTGCGCTCGCGTGGAATAGCTTGATTCAAGAATTTGTCAGCGGATATGTAAAGCGCTACTTACCAGACGGTAGCGGTCTCTACACGCTTCTTCTGTATGCATTGGCTGTGACTGCTCTTGCTGTGATTGTCACTTACCAACTCACCAAAATCCTCGAACGTCTGGAGCGAGACTAGGTTGACAAATTGATTTCATGATAGTATATATAGCCTTGCTATGGCTGTAGAACGCACCGAACAACCCCCCTTATCAACTTCAAGCACTTCCCGTCAAAGTATTCTCACCGTGCGCATCCCGAGGAGAATCCTTCTTCTTGTACCGTTTGTCGCTGGTGTAGGTGCTTTCTTTGACGGTAATCGAAGATTAGATGATGCTGAGCGATCAGAAGCTAATATACCTGTTCTCCTTGCAAGGTCTTATGGCAGAGTCCCTGCAAGTCCTGGTTTTGATGAAATGGCCCAAGAAAGAAGGCAAGAGCTACAAGGGAGAGTCGATCAAGAAAGGCGACTAGGCAAAGCAGAAATGGGTGGCGGATTCCTGGCAGCTGCAGCCAGTGCTATTGTCCTCTTCCGGTCTCGAGGCAGAAGACTTGATCAATAAGCCGCATAAATAAAATCTGTTATTTATATGTCCACACTCCCGGGGGTAGCCACACAGCGAGGCATCACGCTGCTAAATTGAGCGACCAATCAAGCTGAGGATTTTGGGCTTAATTAGGATTTAATGTTGTTTTTTTCGGCCTCTTTACTTTTCTTCTGGG
>CAZSQB010000036.1:0-10550 GCA_964608945.1 uncultured Gammaproteobacteria bacterium | reverse complement strand
CTCTATCTTAAGGCAGCAACAGGAAAAATCCCGGAACTCAAACGGGTCATTGTTGCCTACGAAAACAAAATTGCCATGGAAGAGACATTAGAAACAGGTCTTGCTAAGATATTTGGCACTGCGGAGGATCAAACCCAACCATCCGGGGAAACACCTGCTAAAGCAGCACCTTCCGGCGAGGCAGATATGACCAAGGAAGGCCTTCTGAACCAAGCCACTCAGGCGTATGAAGCGGCCATCAATGCACAACGGGAAGGAAATTGGGCCAGATACGGAGAGGAGATAAAGAAATTGGGAGAAATTTTGAGTAAACTACGACAATGAATTTTAAAAAATGGATTACGATTATAATCGTAGCGCTTATACTGCTTAGCTTCTTAGCATCGCTTTTTCAGGCATACTAAAGAAAGGTCAATGATTCCATTTGTCATAATCAGGAAAATATTTTTATCCATTGTGCCTCTAGTACTTTTTTATATTTTGAGAAAGATGATTAAAAACCAAGAGCCAAAGCAAGGATCGCATCTGCCAGATTCTGATCCTTCGACTGGGTTCAGGGTGAGTAAGAGCCAAATTATTGAAGGAGAAATTGTAGATGAAAGTAGTCGTAACCGCTGACATCCACTTAGGAGTTGGCAATAATCAACATATTGTTAAAAATCTGGCTAAAAGAATTATAAAGACAAAAGCCGATGTTCTCATACTTGCCGGTGATACCTTCCACTTCCAGCAGCAACTTTTAATTGATTGCCTGCATCTATTTGATACATTTAAGGGTGACAAGTTATTTGTGGCGGGAAACCATGACTTGTGGACGAATGATGCTGATTCACTTTTTCTTTACGAGAAAATACTTCCTAAGATTGTTAAACAATGTGGTTTCCGCTACTTGGATCAAAAGCCATTTATTACAGGCGATGTAGGTTTTGTTGGAAATATTGGTTGGTATGATTATTCTTTCCGCAATTACAAAAAACCAATTCCTGACGAGTATTATAAGAATAAAAATTGGCCAGGGGTAGTATTCTACAATGATAAGCGTTATGTCCATTTAGGGATGACCGATGAGGAATTCACCCGGCTTCTTAATAAAAAACTCAAAAAACACTTGGAGTATGTAAGCAAACGTGTTGAGACTATTATCTGTGTTTTTCATCATGTTCCCCATGAATCACTCCTTCGGACGAGACACGTTTCTATGGATCACTTTTTAACAGCATTTTCCGGCAGTAGAAAAACAGGAGAAATTATTCAGTCATTCCCAAAAGTAAAGTACGTCTTTTGCGGCCACACCCACCAAAAAAAGAAAGCATTTATTAACGGAATAACTGCTATCAATATTGGCAGCGATTATCTACGAAAAAGGTTTGAAACTATAGAAACGTAATTGAGCCTTTAACTACCAACATTGGATAAATGTAAATTTATCTTGACAATCTTAACCGCGTAACCTAGACTAATGTCAAATCTACTTGACATTTTCAAACATATGAGAGAATATATTATTAACCGTGTCAGTGAGTTGCGAAAAGAAAAGGATGTCAGGCAAGAAGATCTGGCAAAAGCAGTTGGGGTCTCACGACAAACGATAATTGCAATTGAAAAAGGAAATTATATCCCTTCACTTTTGCTTGGGCTAAAAATCGCCAGGTTTTTTAAGAGACCTGTCGAAGAAGTATTTTTATACAAATATGAAAAATAACTTTGTTGGTGAAATAATCATTTCGCTTGTCTTAGTAGGACTTCTTATCTTTTTTATCAATCCTCTGGATTTACTCATGCCTCAGCCTCTTCATCCATTTATGGTTCCTTTTCTTATCGTTCTATTTATTATCTTTACAGGATTACTATGGAAGGAAACGCCAGGTGATGAGAGGGAACAACTTCATAAATTCATCGCCTCACGATTTGCCTATTTTGCTGTCATAGCAACACTTATTTTTGGAGTTGTTTTCCAAAGTTTCAAAGGAGAAGTTGACCCCTTTCTTATTATCGGAATTTGTGTCACTCTTCTTGCCAAGATACTCGGATTAATATATGGGCATATTAGACATTAACATGTCCCGCCTAAGCTTACTTTAAGCTTTTTCAGTACTATTCGTACACAGCTTAAAGAGCGCTTGAGCGGCGGGCGAAGGGGGGGTGATAGAAAATGAATAAAACAATTGTCATTATAGGAGTAATTGTCTTGATTCTTGTCGGAGGAGGTTTGTTTGTTGCCAATCAAAACTCTCAAAAAGCAGAACAGGCAAAAATGGAGCAGGAAAAAGAGGCCAATGACCTGCCTGCCGGCAGGCAGGTGCAAAAAGATGATGCAGGGATGATGAAAAAGGAAGACGATAAAATGATGGCAGATAAAAGCAATGCCCGTTATGTTGAGTACACAAAAACAGTTCTTGATCAATCAGCAACTCATAGGAGAGTTTTGTACTTTTATGCTAACTGGTGTCCAATTTGTAAACCAGCAGATGCCAACTTTAAAGCAAATGTAGGAAAGATTCCGGAAGATGTCACAGTTATACGGATCAATTACAACGATTCCGATACCGACCAGGAGGAAAAAGACCTCGCCAAAAAATATGGCATCACCTATCAACATACTTTTGTCCAAATTGATGGGCAGGGAAAAGAAGTAACGAAGTGGAACGGTGGACAAACAGATGAACTAGTAGCTAATATTAAATAGTCTGTGGTGTGGTTTTTTCTTTTGGGAAAAAACCATATCAGAGGTTAGTTGACTAATAATATGATAATTTTAATCGCATTTGCATTTTTGGCAGGAGTTGTGACTATTCTGTCGCCATGTATTTTACCGATTTTGCCAATCGTTCTCACTTCAACAATTGGAGGCCAAGAAACTGGTAAATCTCGACCAATTGGTGCTGTTGTCGGGTTTGTCTTAAGCTTTACGTTTTTTACCCTTTTTCTCTCAACGATTGTTCGAATAAGCGGTATATCAGCAGACGTTTTACGCCTTGCCTCAGTTGTGGTGATTGCTGGCTTTGGCGCATCATTTCTTATTCCACAATTTCAAGTATTCTTAGAAAGACTGTTTTCTCGTTTGGCAGGATTTATGCCCACTAGTCAAAATAGAACTGGTTTTGGTGGAGGTCTATTAATAGGTTTCTCTGTAGGGCTTCTCTGGACACCGTGTGTCGGGCCAATTCTTGCATCTGTCATTTCCCTTGCTATTACCGGTACAGTTACGTTTGACGCGTTTCTTATTACGCTTGCGTACTCTCTCGGAACAGCCATACCTATGTTTTTAATTATGCTTGGTGGACAAAACGCTCTCAGAAAAGTTCCCTGGCTTCTTGCAAACACTGGCAGAATTCAAAAAGTGTTTGGAGTACTTATGATTCTAACCGCAATTGGGATTTTCTTTAATGTTGACAGAAGGTTTCAAACATATTTTTTAACCACTTTTCCTCAATATGGTGTAGGACTAACCAAATTTGAAGACAATGCAGCGGTAAAAAAACAGCTGCAAAACATGAATCAAAAACCAGTGGATCAGACAACAATCGGCAAACCAACATCAGACATGATCTTACCAAAAGGCCCTGTTGCTCCGCAGCTTATTCCAGGAGGAGTTTGGTTTAATAGCGATCTGCTCACACTTGAGCAATTAAAAGGTAAAGTGGTTATTATCGATTTCTGGACATATTCCTGTATCAACTGTCAAAGAACGATGCCGTATCTACGAGCATGGTATGACAAATATTCAGATAAAGGATTAGTCATCATCGGAGTCCATTCACCGGAATTTGAATTTGAGAAAAGTGAGAAAAATCTAGCACAAGCTATTAAAGACTTCAATCTTCCATATCCTATTGTTCAGGATAACGATTTTGCTACCTGGAGAGCGTACAATAACCGCTACTGGCCTGCCAAGTACATTATTGACAAGGAAGGATTTATCCGTTATACCCATTTTGGCGAGGGGGCGTATGATGAAACAGAAAAGGTTATCCAGGACTTACTCAAAGAAACAGGAGCCAAAGACGTTTCATCTGAGATAAAGAATCCTACCTATTCAGTTCAAACAAAAACTCCTGAGATATATCTTGGGTACGGGCGAATAGATAATTTTGCATCGCCTGAGCAAATTAGACAAGATGCTCTAGGTACCTATACATCCCCTGCCAATCTAGGCAGTAATAAGGTTGCCTACGCGGGCAATTGGAATGTGATGGAAGAATATGCCAATCCTCAAAAAGGCGCTAAATTATTTCTTAATTTTGAATCAAAAGAAGTGTTTCTTGTTATGCGTACAAAAGGAGATCCGGCGAAGGTAAAGGTGTACATTGATAGCAAGTTCCAAGATTTTGGAGAGGATAATAAGAATGGCGTAGCAACGGTTAATGCTGACAGGCTGTATAAGCTCATTAATCTCCCGACTCCTGGACGCCATATATTACGTTTAGAATTTGAAGATAGTAGTGCAGAGATTTTTGCATTTACCTTTGGCTGATATGTTATGCAAAAAAGAAATATTCTTCTCGTTATTGGACTGATCATTGTGCTATCCCTTTTTATCTCTAAGCTGATACAGCCTAGCAATAATGAAATGACATCTGAGCAGAATAGCACAGTCATGTCTGGAACATTTGACATAAATAAGCTTAAGACTGATGCTGAGTGGAAAAAGATACTAACACCCGAGCAATATCATATTCTGCGAGAAGCTGGGACAGAAATTCCTTTTACTGGTGTATTAAATCATGAGAAACGAACAGGAACATATTATAGTGTTGGCTGTGGTAAGCCTCTCTTTCGATCAGAGCAAAAGTATGATTCCGGAACCGGCTGGCCGAGCTTTTGGGCTCCGGTTAGTGAAGATGCTTTAGTACTCCGTAAAGAAGGTGCTCCTGGAGATGATCGTATTGAAGTGCTTGATACCTGTGGAGGACATTTAGGTCACGTCTTTGATGACGGACCAGAACCTACTGGTAAACGATATTGTATAAATTCGATTGCTTTAAGGTTTGTTCCCGACGAAAATTAGACATTCTCTATGAAGTATAACCAATATCAAGTGCATACGAAAGTATGGCTCTATCCTGGAATGGCGGGTTGGCACTTTGTTTCAATACCGCAAGGTATATCTGAAGATATAAAAAATCATTTTGGAGATATGAAAAGAGGTTGGGGCTCACTTCCTGTTAAGGTAACTATCGACGTAACAAGCTGGAAAACATCAATTTTCCCTGACAAAAAAGCCGGAGGGTATCTCTTGCCACTCAAAGCTGACGTGCGCAAAAAAGAAGGAATAGTTGCTGATGATAAAATAGAATTGTTATTGGAGATAATAATCTGATGAATAAACCTATTTTCATAGGAATTGTAATAACTATTCTTTTAGTAGCAGGGTTTTTTATTTTTCCAAATTCAAAAAAGAATACAGATAGCACTGCAGATGAAACTTCTTTAAAACAGAGTAATAAATTCTCATCTGTTCCACAGACTGTCAATAAACAGGCTTCGTTTGCGATATTTACAAACGGGATATTTCGTATCTTTACAGCTTCGATGTATCACAATCTTTCTGACGATGTATATATTGAAGCGAGTAATTCAAATATTGTGAAAGTCAAAAAAGCTAAGATAACTTGGGATGATTTTTTCAAAACACTCCCATTTACGTTAGCCAAGGATTGCTTAACTACCGGAACCAGAGAAACATTTTGCACTGGAAGTAAAGGTGCGTTGAAATTTTATCTCAATGGAGAAAAAAACGAGAATGCGCTCAATCAGGAAATCAAAGATGGCGACAAACTACTTGTTACCTTTGGGAATGAGTCCGAGATAGTAATAAAAGAACAACTTGATCAAATTCCAAATCCTTGAATCGGTTAAGTATTGAGGACTTGTTACATATATCTGAAGCTCTAATCTAGAGGTTGATATGGCTTAGTCCATTCATAGGTTCTGAACCCTTCGGTTAACTCAGGATCTTCGACGTGTTGAGCAGAGCCAGCTTGAGTTCCCGCGAAGCGGGACAGCTAAACGAAGTAAATATTTATGGTCTTTTACGTTTATCTTCTCCAGTGCTCAGACTTGACCTACTATGTCGGTTGTACCAACAACATCAAGAAAAGATTGATAGAGCACAATACATCCAAAAAGGGCGCACGCTACACAAAAATGCGAAGACCAGTAAAACTACTCTATAAAGAGGAGTATAATACTCTTCTTAAAGCACGGAAAAGAGAGGCGGAAATTAAAAGTTGGACGAGGAAGGATAAAGAGAAGCTTTTAAACATATGAAAACCAGAAAGCATGATGAGCTGATTAAGGAAATAAATGAGCGGTTTAAAACAATGAGTACCCCCTAAGGCCGGCAAAATTTCTCTTTTTTCGCTCTTGTATTTTTATAAAGATGAGTTACACTATACCTAATTCCAATGGAAGGGGGGTGAAATAAAACTGAAAGTTTATACTTTTGAACAATTCAGCGGCATATACGCTATTCTTTCAGGTGTTGCCGGGTTTGGCTATGCTGTCGCATTTATTATCATTTCCCGCAACAATCCTGAAATGGGAGTGTTACTAAGCGGATTGTTCTTGCTTTTAACCGGTCTTTTCGCAACAGCAGCACTCGTCGCGGTATTCATGAAACTTCGTCAGACAAGCGAAGGATTTGCGCTTTGGGCATTGGTGTTAGGATTGGCGGGTGCCGTCGGAATGGCAATCCATGGAGGATATGATTTGGCAAACGCCGTCAATCCACCAGGAGTAAATACGCCAAGTCTCGCAAGCCTGCCAAGCCAGATTGATCCAAGAGGATTACTGTCTTTTGGCGTCGGAGGCATTGCGCTTTTTACTGTCTCGTGGTTGATGGGGAAAAATAAATTTTTCCCAAAAAACCTTTCATATCTCGGATACACATCGGCAGTGCTCTTGGTGATCCTTTACTTGGGACGAATGATATTGCTTGACCCAAGCAATCCGATCATAGCGTATTCTGCGCTCATAAACGGATTTCTCGTAAATCCGGCGTGGTACATCTGGCTTGGACTCGTACTTTTACGCCACGAAAGACACGGATAAAACCTTGGGATAATTTAGATTTTCTTCATCCTTGAGATGGAGATACATTTTTATTGTAATAATATAGGTATCTCTGTCCAGATGATTCTGCTACAATTGCCTTTAAGGATACATATGGCAGTTCAAGCAGAAGCACAACGTAGAAATCCTATAGACCACTTAAGATACGCAAAAGGAAGATTGCTTTCCAGATTACAACCCCAAGCAATAGAGTTAGATAGAGGAGAGAGAGCGGAATATGATTATGCCCCCTGGTTTCAATGTCCGCCAATCGTACTTGTCGGAGAAGCACAGAATCCACTCGGATTAGATGGTACTTTACTGAACCAACTTGAACGTGGAAAAGAAGAAATATACGCACAATTTACCATCGCTGCTGCGGAGCGGTTGGGGTACGCGCCTCTTCGCTGGGAAGAGATAAAGCAGCAAGTATTTCCATCTCCAACAAGCGGCAAAGAGGGAACTCCATATGGTGTTGTAATTAGCTCTGTATATCTGGGAGAGCTCAGCAATGAGGCAAAAAATGCGATGCGGGAGGTAACTGCAGTTGAGAATGAAAGAAAAGAAAAGGCAGCACTACTAGGAGAAATTTATGAACCTATGTTTTTAGACGGAGAGGAACGGCGGCCGTATCTTCACAAGCTTCGTGATTCTATACCACAAGTACTTTGGCCATATGTACAGACAATAGGCGGAGAAGTTATTAAGCATATGAAGCTCGATAGTAAAGCAAAAGCTAATGCTACCAAAGCAATTTTTGTCGACGATACAGATGGCGTGATAGGTGACTTGCCTTCCCATTGGAAGCAGGCATTTCACTGGATGATGATGGGAAAATTCGGCTCATTTAAGACAATGATCGTGCGGTATGAGCGAAGAGATGGACAGCTTCATTTCCATACACCCATGCTCGCAACTCTTGAGGGGGGACACATCGAGCTTGATCCGGGAGAAATGATGGAGCAGCTTGCAATTTTTGGATCTGCTCGGGCGACTGAAAAAGCAGAGCGATTAAAAGACGAATATATTCCACGGGCGAAGTGGGATAATTCTAATGCATTGATAGCTCTGAAAAGACTGGGGCATCTCTTGAGAGATTTCAAATTCATCTCTCCTGGTATAGAGGTAGACGATATGGTTAGCGAGGATAATATGAATATTGGTGACCATCGTGGGGTTGTTGCTGCCGCAGAAAAGGTAGCTTCTCGCGTTAAAAGAGATATTGAACGCGCGCGTGGATTTAGAAAACGCGCCGCAGGATACGCTGGACAACAGGAAGGTGCGTATGGAGTCTTCGATCCGGAACTGGGTGTTTTTGTTTGCAATGTCTCTGGACGATTTCGTTCAGTCAAAGTTGATCCGGGAGCTGAGGATGTGATGGCGGTTCGTCCTGTGACAGATGATCCAACAAAAGTATACGTCATTCCGGTTGAAGGTATAGATCCAAACGGCGAAAAAGGACCATCAGTAGAAGCTGATGAATTTGCTGAACCAATCTATGGGTTTTTGACAAGAAAAGGAGAGGGGTCTCAGCAGTATAGAGTATTCGCAAAACGCGTTGAAGGAGGATATGTGTTGCTTGATGAATTAGCAAAAAATGGAAAAACGTTTGTCGCAAGAGAAGACATCCGAGAGCTCCCTGCAGTTCTGGGAATTGTGCATATGCACAGAGACTATGAATCCTTTATGTTGCCAGATGGCGATGAGCTTATTGAAATAGTACTCGAGGATGATATGGTGGTTGGTTGCGGCGTAGATCTGATGCGGGATAAAAGCAGGAGAGCAATGGAAAAGGCAGTACAGCTGTGGAATGAAGGGGGTAGAAAAGCAAAAGCTGCTCTTTTTCGCGTTGGGAGGCACGGGCTTAATGTTTTTGTTTTCCCGACAGCAGATGAAAGTGGATTTATACCTGAGTACATATTTCAGCATTTTGATGATATGGTCAGGCGTGAAGATAATAAACTCGTACTTCTCCATGAAGTCAGACAAGAGAAAAAAGAGAACAATCTATTTGTCGGTCCTCGTCGTCCTCAGGCAGCAGCATAGGCATGAGTCGCGTGCTATAATTGGGCGACATGGAAATTATCCCACAGCTGCTTCTTGTTCTGCTCCTTGTTTTTCTCAACGGGTACTTTGTTGCCTCTGAATTTGCTCTCGTTGCTGTGCGAAAAACTCGTATTGAGGAGTTGGTGAGGAAAAAAAACCGAGCTGCGAAGCTCGTGCAATCAGCGCTTGCGGATCTTGATAGTTATATCTCGGCAACTCAGCTTGGGATCACTATCGCGAGCCTTGCGCTTGGATGGATAGGTGAGCCGGCACTTGCGCGTTTGATCGAGCCACATTTTGGGTTTTTGCCTAACGGCGTAGCATTTTTTTCATCCCACACCATCGCTATTATTATTGCTTTTTCGATCATAACGTTTCTCCATATTGTATTGGGAGAACTTGCGCCAAAAAGTATTGCGCTTCAGCGGTCTGAGATCACCTCGCTTTTTATTATTGCGCCTCTTATTGCGTTTACCAAAGTTTTTAAACCTATTATTTGGGTTCTGAATGGCGCTGGGAATTTGATACTTAAAGTATTTCGTATTAGTCCGCTTTCTGGTCATCAGCTTGTGCATTCTGAAGAAGAAATAAAAATGATTTTAAATCAAAGCGGTCTGGAAGGGGCGATCGAGGAGGAGGAAGTGGAGATGGTATATAACGTTTTTAAGTTAGGCGATATGCCCATAAAGCAAATTATGATCCCACGGACCGATATTGTCGCTTTCAACGTGAACACTGCGTTAAAAGACGTGTTGAAAAAGGTGATGAGTAATGTGCACAGTCGTTTTCCAGTGTACGAGAATGCTATTGATAACGTTGTTGGTTTTATCCATATAAAGGATATTTACAAAGCAGCGATGAAGACAGACCAGAATGCTAGGCTTTCTGAGATGAATATTATTAGAAAAATAATAAGTGTGCCTGAGAATAAGCGGGCAGATGAAGTGCTCCTTGATATGAGGAAAAAACGAATTCATATCGCTGTTGTGAATGATGAATATGGCGGTACAGCCGGTCTTGTGACTTTAGAAGATATTATTGAGAGTCTGGTTGGGGAAATACATGACGAGTTCGAGAAGCCGGTAAAAGAAATTCAGCGACAGAAAGACGGAAGCTATTTGATAGACGGGTTATTGCCAATAGAGAAAGTGCAGAAAAGGTTCAGTTTGCCGCTTCGTGGGCAGGGGTATAGCACCATCGGCGGATTGGTATTCGGGCTTTTGGGACGAGAACCGGTTGTTGGCGATGAGGTGCAAATCGGCACAATTTCATTTACTGTCGAAGCATTTGATAAAAAGAGGATTAAATTACTCAGAATGAGAAGAGTAAAAAAAGAAAAGAAGAAATAATCAAAAAATCCCTTGTTATTTCTTCAGGATGATTTCAGGTTGATATTGGGTTTAATTAGGAATCGTGTTGCAATAATTCGGAGTTTGTAGCGTCGTTGCAAT
>CAZSQB010000035.1:0-10579 GCA_964608945.1 uncultured Gammaproteobacteria bacterium | reverse complement strand
TAAAGACGACGCGTTTTACCTTGTGCTGTAATGCGGCTTCTAATACGTTTTTTGTTCCGTCAATGTTGACGCTATAAATTGCTTTTTTTGTCCGCTGAATCGGAAGCGCTGCTGCAGCGTGGACGACAAAATCATGCCCCGTTATTGCACCATCAACTGCTTTTGCATTCCTGACATCTCCTTTTATTACTCTTACTTTGCCGATGAGGTCTTTTGCATCCAACTCTGCGATATCAAATAGCGTTACTGTAAATCCGTCTTTTAGGAGTCGGCGTGCGAGGTGAACGCCGAGGAATCCGACGCCGCCTGTTATCAATACTTTGCTCATCTTAGACACCTATTTTACTATTTCCAGGCAGCTACCGCAATTGAAGATTTTTATTTGGCAAAAAAGTATTTCTGATTTCATACCATTGGTAATTGGTAATCGGAGGCAAGTTCTTTGCTACTTGTTCAATTTGGTATGCTTGCCAGTACGGATATTCGGAAAGCTCAATTGCGGGTTGTCGTGCAGCAAGAAGACTTTGTGTTTGCATCCATTTGAAGTAGAGCAGTAGATCTGAAACGCTTAGGCTTATGCTGCAAAGAACAAAGATCATTGTAATAAATACCAGGTGTTTGGTAAAGAATTTTTTGTAATGATTGTAGATGCTCCAGAGGAATACTCCGACAGTAACATAGATGAAGGGGATGTAAAATACTCCCCTAGAGAAGTTTGGAGGATCAACAGTTAGTATGGATGTTGCGATTGTTGATACTGCGACAATCCACCAGAATGTCATACGACTTCGCTCAAAAAAGATACACCAGAGTACTCCTCCCCAGAAAAGCAGAAGGATTGCACTATTAATCGGTGGAGTATGATAAGGAACATACCGTTGATTTTCAATACCTTCGCTCATAACGCTTCCATCAAATAGCAGAAAGCCTTTTACGGTATACTCCAGCTGATGCTTTAGCGTTTTGTAGAAACGATCAGTATTTGACAAAATATCACTTTGAAAGACTAGTACTGATTTTGATCTTAGCAGTAGTGGTTGTGGATTATTTCTATTTGTCGCCAAAAATGGGGTGAGTATGAGGAGGGAAGTAATGATAAACAGCAAGACTCCTTTACTATACTGTATGGTTTGTTGCTTCTTGAGGAGCATGCGGAACATGAGAAATATGATGATACTTCCTACAAGCATTTTTCCATAGTGGTAGCCATAGAGCGTTATTCCTGCGAATATGCCTGCTAGGATGTAGGAATGCGGACGATTATCCTTCATTGCTTTTTCAAGAAACAAAAACATAAAGAGACCTGAAAAAATTGTCCACATATTCATCCAAGCAGTTCGTGAGAAGTTCAGAAAAACATAATTAGTGGCGAGAAGCAGCGTCACTACTACGCTCACAAGTGACGTCGTTTTGTGTTTTAAAAGCCAGTAGAACGGGATGAGTGCGATGACGCTTAGGATTGCAGTTGCTATTCGCATCACGATAATGGCATTATCTGTTCCGAATATTTTCATGAGTAATGCTGGGTAGTATCCTAGTATTCCTGTTACTGATTTGTCGCCAATTGGCGTAAAAAGATGCTGCCCTTTCCCAAAAAGAATGGTCAAAACATCTGTGAGATTCGTTATTTCATCGCCTGTGATGTTGCCGGGGATTTTACCAATCCATATAACGCGGACGAGTAGTGAAAAGAAGAGAATGCACGATAGCAGGAGCAGATCATATTTGTTTTCTAAAAAACCCTTTTTCATTGTTTTTTAAAGATCATGATTTTTGGGTGGTCGTAGACGGTAAATGATTCATCCGCTCCAAAGTCTTGAATTTCCAATTTCCAATTTCTAATTTCTAATGTTGGATACGACGTGAACTCGGCAACTTTTTTATATCCAAGTTTTCCGGAAAATAAATCCTTGTAGTACTGAACTGTTTGTACATAACACCTATCATGCGGAAGCGTTTGACAATGTGTGAGTTTCATAAGCGGCGTATACAAACGGTTTGATGCAATGATAATAAAATCAGTCTGTTGTAGTTGCTTATTAATACTCATCCATTTTTCGGGCGTATCCGGATCATATAAGGGGAGTGTTGTCATGTGAAAGTTTTCCTGTCCCCACATAGGAAGACTATCATCCCAGTGCTCGATTGCAAGTATCTTTCCGGGAGGAATAGTTTGAGTTATAAATTCAGATGCTGTGACACGGGTGTTTGGTTGCGAATAGATATGCATGAAAGATAGGGGCCAAACAAGCAAGAGAGTATAAAGTATTACGTATAAAGTATTACGTATAAGCTTGTTTTTTAGATGCTTTGTCAAGGATTGTCCGATTCGATATATAAGAACTGCTGCAAACAAACATAACAAAGGGTAGATTGGGAGCAGGTAGCGCATAAAGCCGATGGCAAACCCGCCGACGATAAAAAAGTACGTCCAGAAAAAAACAGCGATAATGACTTCCCTTGCCCACCTATCTTTTCTCTCTTTTTTTATAGCAAGATACGTAAAATACAAGGCGCCGATAAAAGAAATGGTTGAAAGAATAGGTCCTAATCCCCAAAGAAACATATTTTTTACTTCATACCAGTAGTTGATTTTTCCGACGTATTGCAGCGTATACGGAAAGGTAAAAGCGCTTTTCGTCATATTGGACTGCTCATATGTCTGACGCCAGAACGATGACCTATCAATAAATGCATACGGTTCAAGAACAGCAAATGTTATAATCGTTATGAGACCGATCACTACTACATAAATAAATAAATGCTTGGCAAACAGAGGAAAATGCGGAAACCAGATATGCGGCTTGTGAGGTTTTTTGAGAAACAAAAGCAGGAAATCAACACAGAGTGCAAGGCCGACTGAAATAATAAGCACTGAAGCGCTGATTTTTGTGGCAAGGGCAGCACCAAAACAGACGCCTATAAGAAGCACTTTGGGAATAGTTGGTTTTTCGTAAAAACGAATGAGGCAAAAGAGTACTGCGAGGACAAAAAACGTAAGCAACGTATCAACAGCGTAAAAGTGGCTTAACTGAATTGGTAAGACGCTTATTGTATAAAAAGAAGCAGCAAGTAAGCCAATAGCTGTTGAGAAGAGACGTCTTGCAAGAAGAAATAAAAGAAACACAGTCCCCGTATCAAAAAGCGCCGAAAGGACTCTGCCGACAAATTGTATACCGTCATACTGAGCAAGTAATGGATTACTATACCCTGCAATATTGGCTACTATGCGAAGCAGATAAAAAGGAAAGCTGCCATACGCAAAAAAGTGAGGATTCCATGAGCTAGTGGGAGAAAAAAACTCGGCAAGACTGCCGGGGAATTGCAAATTAACAACTGAGAGGACAATTGCCCGTTCATCAGGGTGCAAATGAAAGCCTTGATCCCAGTTTAGGCCAAATAAACGAAGCAATAACGCGAGAAGTAAAATTCCAATAAGAAGTATATTAGTTTTTGTTTGCATATTTCTTAAAAATCATGACAACCGGTCGATCAAACACATTGGCCGTTTGCTCAAAAGCAAATATCGGGTCGTTCAAATACGTTATTGTACAGAATATATCGCAGCGTGTCTCATAGACCTTGGTAAAGCTTAGCGTCTTGTTAAGAAGCGCTGAGTAAAACATGTATCCTTTTGGAAATTGCTTTTGATGCGTTGTTCGGACCTGTACTATTCTTTGGCTGGGAAGGATAATATAGTCGGCTTTTTGTAAAGCGATTGCAAGGTCGTTTTGCGTCTTCGTAGTATTATCGTTGTCTAAGTCATACATATTGAACAGTGTAATATTTGAAAAAGTGCTATTAAAAGGAACAATCCCTAAGTCATAGACTTCGCTGAGTATTTGGGCGTCATGAGGGATATGCTCTCTCCCCCACTGCGATGCGTTGATCCGGGTATCGCTGCTGCCAAAGGCGGTAATAAAGTAAGAAATGCCAAAAATACTACTGATAAGAACAATAAAGATTAGAGCTGCGCGTATTATGTGTCTGGTAGTATTTTTTGTTTTGTCGAGCATATCACTCATCATTATTGCGAGAAGAAGATACATAAATGGAAGCGTTGGGATCATATAGCGGACCCATTTTACAAAAAGAATGGCTTGAGAAAAGAATAGTAGTAAGTAGCATGTAGCAAGTAGTATGTATTGAGGTTTTTTAGTCTTGATGATCGTGAAGACCATATAAAAAAAGGCGGGGAGAAAGAGAATTGTTACGATCGGGTTTAAAAGAAATGGATACACATGGAGAAATTGATATACGATAGGGATAGTTTTATAAAACTCGCCGGTATAAAAAACCGGAAGCGTACCGAGTGCAACTGATGATTCATATTTGATACTTTTTTGTAAGGAGGAGTAATCCAAAAAAACAAAAGGGGAACTGAGGATATAAAGACAAAGAGTAATCCCAAAAAGCATAAGGGTATTGGTAGTAAGCATGCTCACTTTTTTGGCTACCTGCGTGCGTTTATGCTGTTTGACCGTAAAGATTGAGAAGAAGAGAGCAAGAAACGGAAGCGGAATGAGAACAAGGCTTGAGATTTTTACCGCAATTAAGATGCCAAGAACAATGCCGGCAAAAATGACATATTTTTTCTGTTGATTCTCGAGCAGTTTTATGCAGAGAAGAAAGAGCAACAGACCGAAAAACGTCAGCCACATTTCAAATGTTCCAAAATGCGCAAATTGAATGAATCCAACGCTGAGTGCGCCAAGGAGGACTGCAATAATCCCTGTTGTCTCATCTCTCAACTGCTTTCCTAGTACATATAAGAGGGGGAGTAACCCAAGTGAGAAAAGTACAGAGAATATTCGACTGATAATAATAGATTGTTCGAAGGTAACGGAGCATACGGTGAAGGATAGATGACATGACGAGAAAAAATTATAGAGGAGGCCGGTGAAGTAGATTGTGTAGATCGGGAGTGAGCCATAGGCGAAGAATTCGGGGTTGAGTGTGTCGGGGAAATGAAGCCTTGTTACAGCGCTTGCAATATTTCGCTCATCTGGATGGAAATAATACGGCGCCCCCCAATTGAGGTTATATAGCCGGAGAATGAGGCTGATACCGATGAAAAAAAATAGCAAGCTTCGTAGGATTTTGTTCATGTCGTTTCATTTTTCTCCATAATGCGTTTTGCAGCAATTTCTCCCAATTCTACTGCATAATTAGTGCCTCTATCCCAAGGATAGACTTGTTCGATATTAGCAAGAAAGGTGTGCCTGAGGGGCGTTTCGATTGGCGGGATCATTTTTGAGTAATTGGTCGGGATGATCGGCTGAGCAAAAGGCGCTTTAAAAAGTTCATAGCCAATAAGGTGCGTTTTATACTCAGGATTAATCTTTCTGAGGAAAGGATCAAAGAGTTTGAGTTTTTCTTCTTTATTCATCAGAAATGCTGGATCGTCTGGAGGGAGATAATTTCCAAGATAGACAAGGTGTTCATTGTTGTAGTGCTTCTTATCCATAAAATTCGTATGTTCAACAATTGCCATGATTGGGGATTTGGTATCGCAAACGCTTAGCCAGTAGGTGTTGTCGTTGAAAAAAGGCTCCTTGAGTCGAAGGATAAGGTTGGTAGCGCCGAGCCCTCGTAGTTTTATGTGTTTTTCCTTGTATCTGTCAGGTAATTGCGGAGCCATTCTGAGGAAAAGATATGTTGGAAGCGTAAAGACGACGTAGTCAAATACCGCTTTTTCAGTTTTTCCCTTACTGTTTTTAACAGTGAGCGTTGTTTTTTCATCTTCAGTAAGCTCAAGAACTTCTGTATCAAATAACACTTCTCCCCCTTTTTGTTTAATAGCAGTAACAAGCTGGTTGGCAAAAGCCAAAAATCCACCTTCCGGATACGCAAGTGAAGGTGTTCTTTTCGCAATCCTCGCCCAAAACCAGGCGAGTGAGACATCGCCTGCGAATTGTCCAAATTTATTAACAAACAACGGTTCCCAAATCATTGCATATGCTTTCTTCCCCATGGCTTTTGGTAAAAATGTACTAGCATTAATCTTCTCAAGTGGCTTCCACAAAGGATTGTAGCGAAGGAGACCGACGACAGCGGCCATGCGTAGTCGATCGATAGGTGCAAGTTTGGGAAAAAACAATACTTCATAGGGCGAATCAAACTGATAGATTCCTTCATCAACATACACAGATGTTTTGGGCCGTTTTATGAAGACAGCATGCTTAATCTCTTTTGCTAGATTGAGGATGAACGCATCATTGGTGAACCAGTGATGATAGTGCTTCTCAAGGGTCCACTCCCAGTGCTTCTCTTTATAGCCGACCGCCAAACCGCCGGGCAATGCATCTTTTTCAAAAACTAAAACGCGATGCCCGTTTTTGGCCAGGCGGTAGGCGGCGGCAAGACCGGTGAATCCCCCGCCGATCACGGCGACATTCATAGACTCTTTCCTCCCCGCATCAGGAAGAAGAGAAGGAGACCAAAAAACATGGCGCCAAACGCGCCAATGCCTAATGCAATAGATGTTTCTGAACCTGTAGGCTTGACACTCGGCACGGGTGTTGTGGTGAGATTCGTTGGTGATGTCGGTACGGTCGTTGGTGTTGGGGAAAGCGTTACTGTTGGCGTACTCGTTGTTGGTATTGGGGTCAATGTGCTACTTGGTCGCGGTGTGCTTGTTGGTGACGGTTTGCTCGTAGGCGTTTTAGACGCTCCCGCCGTTGGAGAAACCGACGGTTCTGTGAACTGGCTTCCTTGTGCAAAGACGGTAAACGATTCTGTGATGCGCTTTGTGAGACCAAGCGTATCTTTTGTCAGAATAGTAATTGTATGCTTCCCTGGAGTAAGGGGTTTATCAGGTCGATACACCCAATTACCATTACTGTCTGCTTTTACCTGTACCTTTACAGGGTTTGACTGTATTGTTATCTCGACAGTCGCATTTGGTAGCGCAGTACCAGTAAATCGCGGGCGTTGGTCTGAAAATTCTTCATTTGTCTCAGGGGAAACTATGGAAGGAGTCTCTGCTTCCTCAGGTATCCCAACAGGTAGTTGTTCTTGGGCAGAGTCTGACGCAGGCGTATTATCAGTGACGAGTGGCTCACCTTGTGTAAAGTCATAGATTTTTGAGAGCGTTATTTGGGGAACGGGATTTATTTGTGAAACGAGTACGGTCGCTTTTGATTCTGCGGTTTCGCTTTGGAAAGAAAGCGCAATGATTGTCTCGTCTGAAAATTCTACATAAGACGTAAGGTCTGATGTCCGCATTGTATCGATGGGAAGGGAGTATGATCCGTCAGATTTTGCAACCGTTGATTGGGGGCTGCCATCCTCACTCTGTGCATACACCAACACTTCGCCCGCCGGCTGTCCATCAGGCAAAACGACATTGCCGACAATCGGGTCTTGATCTGCCGGTACTTCATCTATTGCCTCGCCAGTTGTTACATCATATGGCACTTCATTGTTGAGGAAATCCGATCCGCCCGAAGCAATAGAGAAAGTGTATTTTGTTTTTAGGCTAAGATTTTGCACAGTAATATGGTGGGTATTATACTCTTTTGGCACGCCGTCCTCTACATCGCGATCATCAAATGCGCTATTTTTCTCATTTGCGTCTTTTCCGTAGGAAAGCGCGCCAATTACTTTACCAAAGGTTGTATAAGAAACTGAAAAAGAAGTATCAGAGATGTTAGTGATGCGGACGTTTTGCGGAATATTTTCCCCAGCAGCGCGGCCGAAGAACGTTGTACTATTGTTGCTGACAAAAAATGCCGAAGCAATTGTAGCCATAGCAAGGAGTACTATCCCAAGAAGGGTTGGTATGCGTTTTTGTAATACGCCATTATTTCTCATGGTGTGGGAGTAGCAATACCGCTTTGTAACGTTTGAGTCGCTGATCTGGACGCAGTCGGCGTTGGTGTTGGCGTTCGGGTTGGTCCGCCAGCTGGCGGAGGAGTAGGGCTCAACCCTCCATCTTGTGCAGAAAATGTGAAAAGAGGCGTTATCTTTTCTCGCTGTTTAAGGTTTTGAATAATCCTTGGGTCAAAATTTGGGGAAATCGGCGCTATCTGTACTTGTAGTACATCGCTTATCGTGCTCGTCGCAAACGCGTGGTAAATATTTGTTCCTACCCACAACGCAGTAAGAATAAATGATGAAAGGACTAAATAAAATAAATCTTTTTCTCTCATAGGTTATTTACGGAAATGCCCTCTGCCCCGTATCGAGATAATAAGCTGATTTGGTTTTTCTTCGTGTCTGTTGATAGATACCGCCTCAAGCGTGATACCTCTTTGGTAATCAACAAGGAGCGATAAAAATTTACTAATTTGAGGATATGTGCCTTCAGCTTCTGTGATGAAGGAGAACGATGCATTTTTGGGTGCTTCTTTTGCGAGTGATATTTGTTGTACTTCAAGTGTTTGCAGCGCAGCGAGTGTCACGCCCGACTCTTTTGCAACGCCTTGTACTTGCGCAAGGAGGAGTGAGGCATCAGGCTTCTGTGGAACAGCAGCGTTTATGACGAGGAGATCCTGCCCCATTCGATCGTACTTATCCTCAAGCGTGCTTAAGTTATTGATTTTTTCTTCTAATTTTTGGTCAACTAATTTTGCATCCTCGAGTGTTCTTCTCAGCTCTATAACAGTCGTAATCGTCGGGTTAATAGCGAAAATACCAAATAATGTCATAGCGACAAATGAGAGAATGAGTGTTGTATATTGTTTGGCTTTTTTCCGCTGGGCAGCCGGAAACAATTTAATATACTCCAGGTATCGTTTTTTGGTAATCGATTGTAGTCGATTTGTATTAATTTTCATTGGCAGGTTTTGCTTTTTTAAGCGTTGCAGTGATACTTACCGCGATTGTTGCTACAGACGTCTTGTTTTCTATCTTGTCAAGGCTAACTGTGTCTATTTCCGGATGTTCCCTAAGAAGGTTTAGGAAGCTCGTGAGTCTGGGTACCTCCTTTGCAGTTGCGTCTATTTTTATACTATTTTGACTAACGGTGAGCGAATTAAATGATAGTCTTCCTGTTGCCATTTTGAGGACATCAGCGATAACATTTGGGATATTGTTTTTTTCACGATCAATGCTACCAGCATAGGCGATACGTGCTTGGAGATTTCGGAATTTCTCCTCATCATTTTTTAGGGCCGAAACAATGTTTTGTTTCGCCTTGATACTATCGCGAAGGTCAATGATGCGGTAATCAAGGCCAAAGCGATAGAGAAATGCAGTGAGTGCTATAGTCTCAGTAAAAATGACGAGTACCCGCCCGACAGTAAAAGCCCAGGAGATAAATTTTTCAAAGAAGGCTTTTTCATGCCCGCGCAAGAAATTTATGGTATTATGTCTTGCCATAGCAACAAAGACCTATGAAAAAATAGGCCTACGTCCAGTCTAAAAGTTTTAGGCGGGTTTGTCAAAGAAAAAGAGGCAATAAAATAAGTTATAGATGAGGCAATCTAAGAAGGAAATTGGTATACTGGCTGTAAATTTGCAAAATTTGTTTAAAAATTTAGCCTCGAAAAAAGTGAAAAATATACATTTTTCAAAATTCTGAGGCTAAAAAAGTTCAACTTTTTTTGCAAATTTACACAATTAATGTGCCCTTAGACCTATATGAATCACCTTCAATTTTCACTATGCATCTTCTTGTGTGATCAAGAATTCTATCGATAAGCTTCTCGGCTCGTGCTTCACTCCCAAAAATTCGATCCCAACCAATGAATGCTTGGTTGAAAGTAAAAATGGTAGCACCTGATGTAGTAGATTCATACCTTTTTTTAATAAGTGTATACAAGAAGTCACTTGCATCTTCGCTAAACTGCGCCATTCTTTCTCTGTGTTCCTTAATGTCTTTGTTATACTCTATGTCATCAAAGATAAGTAATTTTGTTCGCGCTAAATTTGTTAATTGTCGATATCTATCACTGGTAGAGTCAATAGTTTTATTTGCCAGTTGAATAATTTGTTCAAAGGTCAGACAAAGAACATCGCAACCATGGTAAATAGCTTTATATCCAAGACCAATAGCAATATGCGTTTTTCCAACACCAACTGGTCCCATAATCAATACATGCTTGTTTTGTTTTATAAACCGACATGAAGCAAGTTCATTTATTAAAGTTTGATCAATTTTATCCGGGTAGGAAAAATCAAAATCATCGAGCGTTTTATGGAAAGGGAATTTGGCAATTTTAATCAAACGATCTACCCTTTTGCTTTCCATAAAATCAGTTTGGTTATCAAGAATCACTTCGGTGAAATCATAAAATGTACCATGTTTTTGTCTCACTTCCTCCACTAATTGATCAAAATTATTTCGAATCGCTCATTAACACTAAGCATACTATCGGATTATATATTGCTAACCTATAGTTGTAAAGTGTCAAGTAAGATACTTTTTGTGGGTAGGGAAGACCTGTCTCAATTTGAGGACTTCTCCTCTCTTCTCAACCTACTCTTCCAAGTTGTGGGACCTCCGCAGTAGTCGACCGGTTTTGAGTCCAAATCAAACCTAAGTTTGGTCCCCAGCGCTCCTGTTTGGTCGCAGCACTTGCCGTTGACCCCCCGCCTTTCGGCGGAGCAGAAGCCACTTTAGCCCTGCGTAGCG
>CAZSQB010000034.1:0-10698 GCA_964608945.1 uncultured Gammaproteobacteria bacterium | reverse complement strand
AGGATTTGCTGGTAAAAATGCGTGGTTACTAATAAAGCACAAAGATGAATTTGTAAAACTAAACTACAATGCGAATGATCATCTCAAATCCGCAGTTTCTGATAAGACGATTGAGGACATAAAATAGATCCTTTTTTGTCCTTTTGTAACCAAAAGTACCAAAAGCTCGCTTGCTAGCGAACGGTTGCTACGCTGTATAATAATCATCAATGAAAAAGACTTCAGGGTTTTTGGATTATATCCTTGAGCAACTCCACGGTGTTGAAGACATTACGACTCGGTCGATGTTTGGTGGGACAGCGTTATATAAGGGTGGATTTATTTTTGGCATGATCATTGATGGGAAGCTGTACTTTAAGGTCGATGAGCTAAGCCTTAATGATTACAAAGACCATGGCATGCAGCCTTTTACGTATACACACAAAAGCGGAAAGACTGTCACAATGCCCTATTATGAGTTGTCGGAGAAGATTATCGATGATCGACATGATCTGAAAAATTGGTTGCAGAAAGCTCTTTTTGCCAGCATGCGAAGAAAGAAGAAAAAAATAGACAAAAACGAGAAATAATTGACAAATTAAGAAAAACGTCTATAATACATGTGACTTATGGTTGATCGACTAGTACGAAAGCATCATGAATGGAAACACGCTGTAGTAAGCAAAGACGCGGCTGAGGAGCCAGGTCGTCAGCTTTGGGAAAGAGCAAGAGCGCTAGTGATGAGTCCTCATGGTATACTTGATGATCATTTCCAAAGATACGTCTATCCTATTGCCAGGGTTGTTAAAGACGTTGTGACAGTAGAACAACCAGATGATGGCGAAGCAGCAGGAGAAAATACTGCACCTTTTGAAGTAATAGGAATTATTAAAGGGAGTAACACGTATTTACGACGCGAGAGAGAAACTGAGAGGTTAGATTCAGTTATTCTTCAGGTACCTAATACATTTGAACAATGTGTTTTATCTCCAAATGGCGCGCAAATACTAACAGGAATACGCTACGAAAATAGATACACATTGTTTGAACCGATAAGGCATAGAGCATCTCTTGAGGAGTTAGCTGAATATCGAAATGGGTTTGATCAGATTGCTGCAAAATATCCTCTCCCTGCGACATCTCCAGCTCAAGCCCCAGTATAAAAATCTTGCTCTATTTGCATTGATCCTCATTTTTTAATCTGACATAATACGAACATGAAGATTCTCATTGTTGGTGGCGGGATTGCCGGGTGCACGCTCGCTTTTTTCCTCAAGAAATATGGTTTTACTCCTACAGTCATAGAATCCGCTCCGGAATTTAAACGAGTCGGCTATTTGCTCGGATTTCGCGAAACAGGACTTGAAGTTGCAGAGAAAATAGGAGTCTTGAACACATTAAAGCAACAGGAAATACCATTCACCGAGACAATTTGGAAAGATATCCATGGAAAGATGATCAAAACATTTGACACCAACAAGGTTTTGACAGAATTTTCGGGCATTGCGCTGAATCGCTTTGATTTACACATGTGCCTTTTTGAAGCAATCAAAAAAACTGTTGATTTTCGATTTGACCAACAATTGACGGAAATACAGCAGGACAAAGAAGGGGTTACGGGTTGGTTTAAAAATGGGAAAAAGGAGAAATTTGATATCGTTATCGGTGCTGATGGATTCCATTCGAACATTCGGAAATTAATTTTCGGAAATGAATTTACGCGATACTTGGGCCAGGCGTTTTTTGCTTTTATCGTACCCAACCGAACCAAAAATCGCATTGTTGAGAAACGCAATGTCATGAATATTCGGGGACCTGATTTTTGGCTAAGTTATGGTCTTTTCTCACGAAGTGAAAACGAAGTTGGCAGTTATGTTATTCACCGCGCAGAGCCGTATATTCCAATAGATCCAAAAAAGAGAAGAGAATATTTATTACATCACTATGGAAAATATGACAAATCATTTCGTCACATTCTTGAGACCATGACCGATGATGACTTTATTTATCATGGAGACCTTTCGCAGGTTGTGATGCCGACGTGGCAGAAAGGCAGAGTGTGTTTGATCGGCGATGCAGCCTACTGCCTAACGCTTGCCTCTGGTATGGGAGCGTCGATGGCAATGGCAGGTGCGTATATTCTCGCCAAAAAAATCAACGAGCTGAGAGAGTATAAAAAGGCATTTGTAGCGTATGAGGCAAAAATGCGTCCTGATATTCTTAGGTTACAAGGATTTGGCCAACGAATAGCAAAATTTATTGTCGGGGAAAGTATATTGCCATATGAATTTATGAATACGGTATTACGTTTTACTCCAGTATATATCCTGACCCGCGTCATCCTTCGTCAATCAAATCAGCATATTAACCTGGATTAGCTGGAGCCGAGCGAAATTTTACCAATACCATTTTGTGTAAAATTCGCTATACTCAGGGTGTGGCGAGGGAAGATTTACTTGAACAAGCGAAGTTGCGTTATGTCACCGACGAAAGATCAGGCTTTACCCGCAAGCTTGTCGGCGAGAGATTTCACTACTTTGATCGGGACGGAAAAAGAATCACAGACCAAAATGTTATTGACCGGATCAATAAATTATCTATCCCGCCTGCATATACGAATGTCTGGATATGTCCATTTGCCAACGGCCATCTGCAAGCAACAGGATACGATAAGAGAAAGAGGAAGCAATACCGTTACCATCCACTCTGGATTGAGATTAGCCAGCAGGAAAAATTTAGTCACCTCATAGAATTTGCCAAGGAACTTCCAAAAATAAGAGAGCAAATTCGGCGCGACCTCAGTCTCACTGGCATGACCCGTGAGAAAGTAACCGCTGCAGTTATCTGGCTTTTGGAAAATACGCTTATCCGTGTCGGGAACGAGGAGTATGAGAAGGAAAATCAATCATATGGTTTGACAACGCTTAAGAATAGACATGTCAGTATTGTGGAGAGTAGCAAAATCAGATTTCAATTTAAAGGCAAAAGCGGCGTCTATCATAACGTGAGGATTAAAAGCAAGCGCGTTGCAAAAATAGTCAGAAAATGTAAAGAGATTCCAGGACAGGATCTTTTTCGGTACTTTGATGATACTGGTGAGGCACAGACCATAACATCAGACAACGTCAATGAATATCTGCAAAATATTACAGGAGAGGAGATAACAGCAAAAGATTTTCGGACTTGGGGTGGGACTATCCTTGCAGCGTCAGCATTTGATGAGGTCGGCATATCAGATGAGGAAGAATCAGCAAAGAAAAATATTCTCGAGACAATAAAACGAGTCGCGCTGCATTTGGGGAATAAGCCAAATACCTGCAAAAAGTACTACATACATCCCTCTGTCATTGATGCGTATACAAATGGTCACGTGATGTCCAATCTCAAAAAAGCCTTCGGTAAGAAAAAATTTGAAAAAATCGATGGGCTTGATGAGTGCGAGAATAGTGTATTGTATATGCTAAATGTCATGCTGAAAGCCGCCCCTGCTTGACAACTCAGCAGTAGAGTGGTATATTTAACCACATGGTTAAATATAGACAGGATTTAGATTTACTTTTTTCCTCACTTTCCGATCCCACTCGGCGGAAAATTCTCAAAAGAATCGCAGAAAACCCTCCTTCGCGTAAAGCTTCGGAAGGGCAAGGCGAATTGACTGTTTCCGAAATTGCAAAGCCGTATGATATGTCACTTCCTGCTGTGTCCAAGCATCTAAAAGTTTTAGAAAAAGCCAAACTCATTGAGCGAACAAAAACAGGTCGAGAATACGTTTTTGCTTTTAATCCTCGACCGCTTGAAGGAGCAGCAAAATACATGGCGTTTTATAAGAAATTCTGGAATAAGCGGTTTGACAATCTCGAAAAGTTCCTTGCAAAGGGGGTGAGTAGGAATGGGAGAAAATAAAGTAGTAGTGTCACGTGTCTTTCATGCACCGCTTGAAAAGGTTTTTTCTGCATGGGTTGATGCCGAGCAGATGAAACAGTGGTATAGCCCAGAAGGCATGACTACTCCAGATGCAGGATCAGATAGGCGAAAGGATGGAGCCTTTCACGTCACCATGCAAATGGACAAGCAGCAATTTCATGTTCAGGGAAAATATCTTGAATATAATGAGCCACACAAATTGGTTTTTACCTGGGGATGGAAAGATGCGCCACAAGACGCCAAGCCAACAACAGTCATGATTGAATTTAAGTCAGTAGGTGATAACAAAACAGAAGTCACCTTAACACACAGTGGATTTACTGATGAAGCAGATCGTAAGCAACACAACGGTGGTTGGATTGGTACATACAATAAGCTTGAGAAGTATCTATCGTAGATTTGCGATTCAAAATTTATGACCTAAGAATTCCACCCTGTAGAGGGTGGTTTTCTTTTGGGAAAGATAGTATTGTTATAATTGCTTTGTGACTAAAAAAGATATTATTGCCGCAATAGAGAAAGATTCATGGATGATGGAGATACTGCAAATCGTGAAGAGTTTGGCTCTTCCTGATTGGTGGATTGGAGCTGGGTTTGTCCGCAGTAAAGTCTGGGACATGCTGCATAAATATACAAAAAGAACACCGCTTGGTATTGATGATCTCGTTAGAGGAATTATTAGACCAAATCCACAGAGCAAATCGGATCGGGATCTGTTTGAACGACGAATTAAAGAGAAGGAATGGTTAAAAAAATGGCCAAAGCTAAAAATAGTGTATAATTAAATTATGTATGACGATATGAAAAATAAACCCGATGAATATTGGAAGCAAAAGCTCACGCCTGAGCAATACCACGTCATGCGGGAGAAGGGGACTGAGGCGCCGTTTACTGGAAAATATGTTGACAATCACGATTCTGGCATGTACGAGTGTGCTGCGTGCGGGCAGCCACTTTTTGCATCAGATACCAAATTTGACTCAGGCACTGGCTGGCCGAGCTTTGATAACCCTGTGAACAAAAAGCACATTGAATTATTGGAAGATAATACTCATGGGATGAACCGGACAGAAGTGGTTTGTAAAAACTGCGGTGCGCACCTTGGGCATCTTTTCAATGATGGACCGAAAGAGACCACAGGCTTTCGTTATTGCATCAACTCCTGCAGCCTCAATTTTCGGCCAAAGGTCGATCAGCCTTGGCTGATAAAAAATCTACCTGAGGTTTGAACCTGCCTGCCGGCAGGCAGGGCTATTTAACACCGGGTATTGGAAAGTGAGATTATAATTATAACGGTCCACCCGATAAAACCAAATTTCATCTACGACATCCGCCTCAGGTTTAAAGGGAAATTGTTGCATTAACCTATCCTTAACTGGCATGATTAAGGAATGGAAGAAACCGGAAAGCAAGTGACCTTGTCGCTTATTGCCTCACAACACCAGCGAACGCTTAATTACCTTGTTGATTATTACATTCAAACAATTATTACGATTTTGCTTTTCGCTCATATCTATGCGTTCGTTCCTACTTTGGGAATCGGAATCAGGGGGATAGCTATTAGCGTTTTTCTCTGGTTTGCTTACTACATATTCTTTGAAACACTCTTTCAAAAAACACCGGGAAAATTTGTCAGTAAAAGTAGAGTCGTGACAGCGACTGGCGTTCGTCCATCCTTTGTCATTATCTTGCTCCGGACACTGTGCCGGATGATACCACTTGAAAGTATCAGTTTTTTGTCGTGGTATCCTGTTGGCTGGCACGATAAGTTTTCAGGGACTGTTGTAATCGATGAGACGGGAAAGGCACGGAAGAAAGAAGGCTTTGTCAAAGGTACGCTCATATTGACAATCGATTTTATTGTCGTCACTGTGATATTTTTCCTCATTATGCTTATTTTGATCTTTGGATATATACGACCAGTTTTGCTCAAACCAATACTTAAGAATCTCCCGTCGGTTGTCGGAGTCAATCAATTCTCGTTCCCTGAACAGCAATAATTTTTCCTCTTGACTCTGCGGTTTCAAGGTTTTAAGATGACAGATTATCGCTCCTCGTTAGATATTTTCGAGTATGTTAGAAAGAGACACAAGAGAACCAGTTGAAGGACAGCTAGACACTACACCTCCTTGGATATCGCTTTACCATATAAGCCAGTCTACGTTTAATCCAGACTCGACACATTTAATTAGAAGATATTCACGGTATAAGTATGGCTCACCTGAGGATGCAGTCGCATTTGGTAACGAGCTTGCCACCGTGATTGTAGAAGATTATGGCGTTGCAATTGCGCAGTCTCCTGAAGAATGGATAATCGTAACGCCACCATATAGTCGTATTCCCCCAGCGGTGTATAGTGTTGGACGGGTAGTTGGAGCTAATCTTGGGATTCCATCAATAGATGCTCGTGCGAGAAGGCCGCACGGAGTCCAACCGATCTACGCAGCGTTAGCAACTCAAGAGGGACGTATGGCGGCCAGGCAGTCCGCCGAGGTTTATCTGGACACAGATAAATCCGTACAAGGCAAAAGGATATTGCTTCTTGACGATATGATAATGACAGGGGTAACTATGGTCCATATGACTGGACTTTTATATGGAGTGCATCAGGCCGCAGCAGTAAGTGGATTCTCTCTTCTTAGGCTACATTATCCAAATGCTGCTATAGAGGAACATACAAACTCTTTCTTGCTGAAAGAGGGTTCGTTGGCAGAAATTGCAGATATACTTAACAAAGAGGCTGTAATAATAAATAGATTTGCGTTACTTAATATTTTTTCAGCAGGACAACTAGATTTTGAAGAAATAATTGAGCAGCTTAGCCCTGGTGCTGTAGCAAAGTTGATTGCTGCGGGGAAACTGTATTTTGGAAACCTAGAAAATAGCGAGCGACTTTCTTTTCTTGAAGCAATGCTTCAGTAATTTTGTCTTTGATGCACTAATTATTATTAGTGATATACTACAAATGGTAGAGCTCGTTTCAAAGAGACAGAGGAGACCCATTCGACAAGTCATTCGATTCTGAGGGATGAGCCCTCAGGTCTTCGATTAAACTCAGACCCTGAGAGAACTCAAACGGGCTCATACTCGAAGAGCTCAGGGTAAGCAAAAGGGACAAGAGAGACAAAGGATAGAGAGGGGGTGAGACAATAATGAATATTCCAGTGAATTATGTAGCAGTGTTATTAGCAGCAGTTGCTGCAATGGTAGTTGGTTTTGTATGGTATTCTCCAATGCTTTTTGGCAAACAATGGATGAGACTCATGGGATTGACGCAAGAGAAAATGAAAGAAGCGCAAAAAGAGATGATGAAGACGTACGCGGTAAGTTTTGTTTTGGCACTTTTGACAGCGTATGTCTTAACACATGTCATGGCAATGTCTGAGAATTTTTTCCATTACTCAAGACTTGCGACCGGATTGTCATCAGCTTTTTGGATGTGGTTAGGTTTTATCATGCCAGTGCAGGCTACAGATGTTTTATTTGGCGGAAAAAAGTGGAGCTTATTTGGTATCAATACTGGTTATCAGCTGGTAGCAGTCCTTGCGATGGGAATCGTGCTTGGGTTGATGGGGTAATCCGTTGAGCTAGGCGATTGGTTTAGCGTTAGTCGGGTAACGAAGCCCCGTACCAGATGGTACAGGGCGAAGCCGGTATCGTTTAGAGGTAAGGTTATCTGTAAGGACAAAATACCTAACCCCCTCACTATACTGGCATCCTAGCCCTTTAACTACTAACGAAATTTGATTCAATTGCGTCTGGGGAGATGAGTTTGAGGACGCGTGAGCAAGAGTCGTATTTTCCTGTAGCCACAACTTCCTGCCCATCAAAATTATTCACTATTCGTTCTCTCCCTAGTAGCTGAAGCGTGCTTCTATCGTTTTTAATAAGTATCACTCTCCTGTCGGGTTCTGGCGGGAGCTTGCGATACAGCGCATAGTCGATTCGATCTTTGATATTTCTCCATAACGAAATCGATTCCGCCTCAACTGTCAGGACTTGCACTCTTCCTATCTGTGACTGCGTTCCTTTATCGCAAAGCATCTTTGACCCTCCAAGAATTCCGACTACTGAGAACGCAAGCACCACACCCATAACACCAAGCGACCCCTTGAGGGTAAATGAAAATGCTTTTTGCTTTTTTATTTCTTCAAGAAGCTGGGTGATCCTGCGAAGCGGATTACCGACATGGACAACGCATGACACGATATCCCAAAGATTCAGGTAACATACGGTAGAGAATTACCCCTCCGCCATTTTAAAGCTCGTTTTGCGTTCCATGCATAACCTCACGGTTTTGCTTCCTTCTTGATACAATAAAAAAAGCATCTATGGAAAAGCGGAGAGATCGGAAGATTCTAGGCGTTTTATCCTTAGCGTCATTTCTGCATGACGTCGGGTCGGATATGGTTTTTTCGGTCTGGCCGCTTTTTGTCACGCAGGTACTCGGCGCCAATATGGCGGTTTTGGGTTTGATAGATGGATTAGGCGATGCGATCGTATCTATTTCCGGTGCGGTTGGTGGCTACATTTCAGATAGAATCCGAAAAAGAAAAATTTTTGTTTGGACAGGATATTTGTTTGGTGGGATAGCCCGGGTCGGGTATGCGCTCTCACCGAGCTGGCAGTGGCTTATTCCCTTCAGGCTTCTTGATCGATCGGGAAAAATACGTAGTGCGCCGCGCGATGCCATACTGTCTGATATCTCAACCCGGGAGAACAGGGGGAAGCGATTCGGGATCCTAAGAAGCATGGATAATTTCGGCGCAGTCGTTGGCATCGGTATTGCTATTCTATTTTTGCAGAGACTTGGTTTCACAAATCTCTTTTTCCTTGCTGCAATCCCATCAGGCGTAGCCGCGCTTTTACTTATCTTGTTTATCAAGGAAGACAAACCTGATCACACCAAGCTATTCCGCGGTATACGGTTCAAGGACTTCAATAATAACCTTCGAATACTAACAATCGGAAGCGCACTATTCGCGTTTGGCTCTTTCAGCTATTCATTTTTGCTGCTTTTTGCCAACAAATTCGGTTTTTCAAACTACCAAGTACCCGTCTTGTACCTTATCTTTACGCTTGCTGCGGCACTTGTATCTGTACCATTCGGACAATTGGCAGATAAAATTGGCAGGAAAAATGTGTTGTATATTTCCTATGCCTTCTGGGCCATTGTTCTTAGTCTGTTCATCTTTTTCCAAAGCAGCATAGCAATCATTATTGCTTTTATCTTCTACGGTTTGCATAAGGGGGCGCTTGAGCCGGTGCAAAAGACTTTGGTTGCTGAGCTTGCGCCGAAAGAGTACGTCGCATCAATAATCGGCGCATTTCAGATGGTGATAGGGTTGGTCGCGCTCCCTGCATCATTAATAGCGGGATTATTGTGGGATACCATCAACCCGCTTGCGCCGTTTTATTTCTCCTTTGCCTTAACTGTTGTTTCAACAGCACTACTTGTCTTTGTGAGGGAAAAATAACAGAGTTTATCTCTGATGGGAAAATTCCATATAATAGAGTCTTGTCGAAGAAAATGCCTGAAGTAATAGATAACCGGCAAGAAAACCTCTTGCCTCAAAGCCAGGTTTTCGCTATGCATAATCGAAAAAAACTCTGGCTGGCAATTGTGATCGCACTGGTAACATTGAGCATTCCCTTTATTCTTTACTTTGTGAGAGGTGGCAAGATTGGAAATGCTTCCTTGGTAGCTTCAATACCTGGTGTAGTAACTCCGACGCCGTTTCCCTTCCAGGAGTTGACTATTCCCTACTTGCGGAATAGGGAATATAAAAGCAGTTTGGGTGATTTGTCGTTGGTTTCTGAGAACGGAAGTTACCTGAGTTATCTCGCAAGTTATGATTCGGATGGATATCAGGTAAACGGCTTGTTACTGGTGCCTACGATTGAGCAACCACCTGGTGGTTTCCCTGCTATCGTTTTTATTCACGGCTATATCCAGCCGACCCAGTATCAAACGCTTGAAAACTACACATCGTATATTGACTACCTCGCGAGCAATGGTTTTGTGGTTTTCAAAATTGACCTACGTGGACATGCACAATCAGAAGGGGAGGCAGGTGGCGGGTATTATAGCGCAGACTATATTATCGATACACTCAATGCTCGTGCAGCGCTCCAATCATCCGATTTTGTTGACCCAGAGCGTAGTCGAAGGGTTGATCCAGGCAAGATAGGGTTGTGGGGACACAGCATGGCAGGTAATGTCGTATTGCGAAGTATGGCAGCACGCCCCGATATTCCGGCTAGTGTTATCTGGGCCGGTGCTGTTTATACATATGAGGATCAACGCAAGTATGGCATCAACGACAATAGTTATCGCCCGCCGTCAAATAAGCCCCAAAGAATACGAAGACGACAGGAGTTATTTGACAAATACGGCAGCCCAAGCGCGCAAAGTGTTTTTTGGCAACAAGTAGCTCCGACCAATTATCTGTCAGATCTGGAAGGTGCGATCCAAATCAACCACGCAATCGATGACGACGTAGTCAATATCGGCTACAGTCGGGATTTGATCGAGCTGCTTGATAAAACTTCGGTCCCGCATGAACTGCATGAGTATCCCTTCGGCGGCCACAATATATCTGGTGTAAGTTTTAACGAAGCAATGCAAGAGACTGTTTCTTTTTTTCAAAAATATTTACCTTAAATACATGAAGGCAAACAAGGACTAATAGGTAGGGGTTTATCTTGCGACTACTATTCCGGCCGCACGAAACCCACCGGTCGGAGGAGTGGGATTTTGAGTAGAAGCATCAAAAGTAACAATACTAAGTGGCT
>CAZSQB010000033.1:0-10705 GCA_964608945.1 uncultured Gammaproteobacteria bacterium | reverse complement strand
TTTTAGATTGGGATAAAAATAAAGATGTGGCAAAAAAAGAATGCCAAAAAATCCCTGACCCGCAAGGATCATCCTGGTGCATGAGTGTAATCTAACAATTCCATACTTAGATCCCCGACCGTAAGGTCGAGGGATGGAGTGATTTCTGCATCTTTTTCGGTATCTTTCATATTAATAATTTTCATTACCTTCAGATAGTAGCATATTTGAAACGCATTCTCGAGAAAAGAATATTTTGACAATCAAAATGCTTATTGACAAATAAGATTAGTGGAAGTATTCTTGGGCCAATACAGCAAGAGAGTATTACTCCCTTTATGATAGGTTAGGAGGTGAAAAAGATTGGAAAGAAATTTTTGGGCATTTGTCATTGGCGCTCTCATTCTCGGTGGCATCATTGGTTACTCTGTTAAAGGACAGACGGGACAAAAAAACACTGAGTCAAATCCCATACAGACGGCCCAGGATACCAAACCTTCCGCTGGTTTTACCTTGCACATCGACGCTGAAAAACATTTTCCAGGTGATGAGAAAAAGATAGCGCATCATTATTGCAAACCAGTTTCAGGTGGCTTGACAGAATGTCAGCTTTACGATAGTGATACGAAAGATGCAAGACTCGTCGGCGTAGAAACAATTGTTGATACGAAAACCTGGCAAGGCTTTAATGATGAGGAAAAGGCTTTGTGGCACTATCACAAAGAGGAAATTCCCAAGATTAATGCGAAATTACCAGATCTGTCTCCTGAGGAGGCAGCAAAGGTGGTCAAAAGCATTGAGGAAACCTATGGGAAGATCTATCTGCTTTGGGATCCAAGCAAGTCTGATCTGCCACTAGGTAATCCAAGCATCACGATCTTAGACTAGCTTTTTTAAAGCGTTGAGACATGGATCGCCACCTTCGAGGTGATCTCGCTTGGCACTTAAACTTAGAAAAAAAGTGCTACACTAAAAACATGAAGGGTTCTTCCCTCCTGCCTTGGGTTTTCGTAGCCGCCTTTGTGATAGTTTCTTTTTTGGTCATAGGCTCTTTCTTTCGTAATCATCCGAAAATTGTGCAAAAAATGAAGCCAGGAGGTCCCATCAGTTGGGAATCCAAAGGAGCACCAGAGTGCCCCGAACCCTTAATTCTTCAAACCCCGGTTGATATTAACAAAGTAACTTCCATTCTCTATCCCGGCCAAGAGCGCGGCGGTGATTTCAAACCGCACGGCGGATTTCGTTTCGACTCCTCAAAAAATGATGAAATAGAAGTGAATGTTCCTATGGATGCAGTCGTTTCTGATGGAAGCCGTTATATCGAGCAGGGAGAGGTGCAATACCTATTTGATTTTCAAACCCCCTGTGGCATCAGGTACCGCTTTGATCACCTGCTTGTGCTTACTCCTAAGTTTGCCAAAATAGGAGAAGGCTTGCCACAACCAAAAGAAGGTGATTCGCGCACAACGCATCTCAACCCAGAAGTGAGTGTTATTCAAGGAGAAGTGATTGCCACTGCTGTTGGGCTAATAGGAAGTAGCAATGTTTTTGTGGATTTTGGCGTGTATGATATGCGAGGCAAGGGGAAGTTCCAAAATCCAAGGGATAGTGCTATCTGCTGGTTTGATCTCTTGCCACCTGAAGATGCTGCCAAAGTAAAAACTCTTCCTCCCGCTGATTCCGTCAGCGGCGCAAAAAGCGCCTACTGCAAATGATGCAAAATTATGTAGAGTTTGCGGGTATCACTAAAATGAGTTTAACTTTACAATTGCATTTAACTCTTTGAGCCATTTAGTTTGATTCTTCTTCCATTTACTCGTAATGACATACTTCTCAGCTAAAATCTCATAGATTTTTGACACTGCTGGTTTCACTCCATACTCTCTTTCCAAAAAGTATTGAATCTTCTGCCCACAACACTCTTTCTCCCGATCTCGAATCATCCAAATCCTTCTTTTGAGTATTGCATCAACCTGACGCTTGGGACGTGATCCTTTCTTTGCGTTTGTATATGCATCAAGAAATGCTACCAATCCTACCTTTGCAATACCTCGCATCCAAACCCTGATCGTATCACGATTTACCTCCAGCTTTTCTGCAATATGCGTTTTTGCTACCCCTTGCTCGAAAAGCTTCCATGCAAGAACAATCTTTGTCGTATTCAGCATCTCCATACATTCTACTCCACTGCCGGATTTCTACGGAGAATACTGCGACCTCTTGACAAAATATTTTCATGCTCCTATCATTAAAGTGTGGAAGCATTCCTCAAACCTGCTCGGCTTCTCAACACACTTCTTGGTAAGAAAATACCAAAAGCTCACCAGTTTTCTTCAAAAAAGAAATTACTCGCTATTATAGGAGTCGGCTTTTTCGGTCTCAGTCTTGCTGCAGTTGCGAGCGCGCATGGCGGCGATGTGAGTAAAATTCATGGCTGTCGGAACAATATCTTTGGCATCGTACGACTCATTGGAGAAAACCAAACCTGCACTACTAATGAAACTGCGGTTGACTGGGTCAAAGATGTGCTTGTCGGTGCTGGACTGACGTCTACGAGTAGCAGTAGTGGTGTAACAATCTCTGCTGACACTTTGTATCTGCAACGACGAGTCAGTGGGACATGCGCAACTGGAGCAGCAATGAGAGTCATCAATGCAGATGGGACTGTTGTCTGCGAATCAATTGGCAGTAGTGGCGATATTACCGCAGTCACTGCAGGAACTGGACTCACTGGAGGCGGAACATCAGGAGATGTGGCGCTTTCACTCGCGAATGGTGGAGTAAATACAATTCACTTGGCTGATGCTGCAGTAACGAGCGAGAAACTTGCCAATGGATCAGTGACCACAGACAAAATTGCCAATGATGCGAGTGAAGCTTCTCGTATTCAGACATGGATCGATCCCACATCTTATACCATTCCAGCTGGTGGCCCCTCATCGAGCAATATCGTGGATACCACTCTTACAGTTACTGTCCCAGCGGGAAAAGCATATTACTATACTGTCGCATATGCAGGTGACCTATTCTATGCAATAGGTGACCGAATCAATCTCAATTCTGGCTTCTATGGATATTGGCGTGCCTCACTAGTATCAGACACGACTGAAGTGACCCCAAAGGTGCAAGCAATTGTTACTGGGTACCGAGAAAACTGGGATGCAGTTGGCGGGAATAATTATTGGAACAGGGGTTGGAGTATTACGTGGTTTGTGCGCCTTGAGGCGGGCACACATCCTCTAAAGATTAACTTTCACGGGTACTCGGATGGGACAATGAATCAAGTATTCCTTCGTAATCAAACCCTCCAGGTTATGCGGGTCTATTAGTCCTTTCTCTACTCTAAATACGAAGCTCACTATTAGATAGAAGATAGAAGACGCCGACTACATCCTCCACTGGCTCTCCGGCCTCTAAGGATCTTTTTGTACCAATTATTCTTCCGATTGGTTTTCATGTAGGGTTTCGAGAGTTTGTTTAAGCGGTGTTAAATCTTCTGTGATTGTTTGCCATATCACCTCTGCGTCTACACCAAAATACTCATGGAGTACTTTGTTTCTCATGCTAATCATCTTTCTCCAAGGAATATTCGGGTAGCTATCCTTCAATTGTTATCTTCTTTGTTGCATACTCAAACTGTACTGAGAAATGGCTGAAAAATCCTTGCTGGCCGAGCACACCATAGCCATCAAGTGATATCTCATCAGAAAAAGAAACCAATGTTTTTACGAAATCGTTGTTGATTCCTATCTCCATACTTACCGGATATGCAGTTGCTTTGACGTCTGACCTTTGAATACCACCAAACGTTGTCTTTTGTTTAACGTTCTTCAGATTGATTTTCAGGATTTTTGCAATATCTGAATGAAAAATATTAAAATCTGCCCCTGAGTCGAGAAGTGCAAGATAATCCACCTCAGATCTACGATACCGAAGAGTTACTCTCACCAATGGTCTATAGAATACGCCAAACTTGGAATAATAAAGCGTATGCTTCATTAAAAATGCGTACCAACGTAAGGCAGATTTTTTTGGGGCACTTTGAAAAGTGTGGGCTTCTTATATCCTTTATCCAAAGCTTTCTTGTACACTTCCTCTCCTGTTGTACCAGAAGCGATCACCTTTTTAAGCGTTTTATCAAGCGCTACCCACAAACCTTTATACTTTTTATAGATATTCGTTAAGTTATTAGGCATAGTTGTATTATACATGATTGAGTCAAAGACCTTTGTAGAGCGTAAAGAAGATGCAGACTACATCCTCCACTGGCTCTCAGGTCTCAAATTCTAGAATTATGCTATCCTAGACTTGCAATGGCAGAAGCAGGATACAAGACGCTTATTAGCTACAAATTAGCGCAGATTGCTTTTGATCTGGGATGGGACTTTGTCCCCAGATATTACAAACGGATTGAGGATAGTCGTCAGCGAGATCAGATAAAGCAAGCCCTCCGCTCGCACAAGCAAAATATTGTCGAAGGATCGTCGGAAAGAAGTCTCTCCAGCAAGCTGCATCTTTATGACGTTGCAAAATCATCTGGTATGGAAGCCCTCGAGGATTTCGAGGATATCCTCCGCCTCGAGCAGCTGCCACGCTGGAATAAATACGATCCACGTCTCAAAAAGCTCCATCAGGTATTCGAGGGCTACCCTAATCCTTCTCATTCTCCTATTCCTTCTACTCCTTCTGTAGCAATCCTGTGCGAAGAACTAGGTGGATTAGAAGGAAGAGATGGATTAGAGGCAATCGCCAACTATATGGTCGACCTGCTCACTCGAAGCGGATACTTGCTCGATCGACAAATGAATGCGGTTGAGGAAAAGCACCAACGAGAAGGTGGTTATCGAGAGAAGTTACTCAGGAAGAGACTAGAATATAAAAAAGGGGAATTTTAGCTAGCTGGGTTTAAATATTTTCTTATCTAAAGATAATTAAAAAACACTTATTAGTAATAAATAGAAAGTATAAAGTCCACCAAGTATTAAGAGTATCCCAAGTCCGACTGCCGCTGTCGAAGTTCGTGGAGTATCATATGGAAAACGTTTTGACACCCGCTTATTTTTAATAACAGTAATTCCATATCCAAACAACAAAGCTCCCAGAAGAATAAAACCAAGTCCATAGAGCATACAATATCTATTCTAAAAAATTGGGGTGCAAAAAGCTAGGCGTATTTGGTGAAATTTGTAATATTAGTTTTTTCCGGATCCGAAGCGTTTGACTACTCTTTCATGAGCTTTTTGCGCCTCGACTTCCCGATCACGAGGCTCGGCATTGGTGACTAATGAACCCAGCAGACTCTTGGCGACGAAAGACGTTTCTTGAACGGCATGATTGAATGCCTCCTCATTTGCCTTTGAAGGCTTATTGAAGCCCGAGAGCTTTCTTACGAATTGGACTGATGCTGCCTGGATCTCCTCATCAGTAGCAGGCGGGTCAAAATTAAAAAGCGTCTTAATATTCCGACACATAGCTTTTTCTCCTATGATTTTAATTTAATCTTTCCCCTTATATTTTTGTGTTTTGATCACTTTTCCTTTTTCATCAATATTCATGGGGTAATTATATCAGAAGGATTTTTTATTTGTTCAGAATTACGATGAACAGATTAAGTAGTGTAGCAAAACTGACCCAGGTTAAATATGGTAAGAGCAGGTAAGCTGAGGTCTTATTAACTTTTTTAAAAGCGTTCATCGTTAGAAAAATGCTAGCCCATAGAAAAACTATTATTATAAAAGCTGAGCTTGGACTTTTCAGTCCAAAGAAAACTATTGACCAAAGAGAATTTAAAATGAGCTGAACCCAAAACCATGTTAAATTTATTTTTTTCTTTCCCCAGACAAGGTAGAGAGATATGCCCATTAAAAAATAAAGAAAAGTCCAAACAGGTCCGAATATAGAGGACGGAGGTGTAAAAAAAGGTTTTACCAGAGTCGGATACCACGTGCTTACAGAGTTTAATGTAAAAATTGCACCAACTAATCCTGCGCTTTCGCACAAAGCTACTAGTAGTACCAATCGGATGAACCTACTCACTACATATATAGTCTCAGCAAGGAGGTTTGGTGTCAACTTTGAGGCTAAAATGGCTTGTTTATACAGTTCAGCTACTTACTTATAATCAGAAGACGCAGAAGGGCGTACAGAGACGTTCGCGCGGCTGGCTCAAGGATAAATATGGAGTATCTTGGCAGGTCATTCCCAGACGACTAAATGAACTGATGGGTGATAAGGATAAAAAGAAAGCCGGACGAGCCACACAAGCGATGCTCAAGATGAAGAAAATTGTAATCAAAGACTTAGAGAAAGCCTACGAAGGAAAATAATCTACTTAGCCGCAATCATACTAATCTCAAGCCGTGCTCCTGGAAGCGTTACATTGGTGAGGGCTGGAGCATGCCAACACGATTGCCTTCTGTATCTATGAATGATACATACAGTCCAACGCCAGGAATATCATCTGGTTTTCCAGGTTTCTGACCGCCAAGCACTTTACCCCCTGCTTTTTTAACCAGAGCCATACTCTTTTTGATATCATCAACCGCAATAACAACTGAAGGATATTGTAAACCAGGATTTTTAGAATTATATTCAAAGAATCCACCGTTGATAGCACCTGAAGTTTTTGGCCTGCCTGTTTTTTTATCAGTTGCAGTCGTCATTGCAAGGATGTAATTTCCCATCTCCTGACCCATGTGCTGCATGTGCCACCCAAACGCTTTTGTATAGAAAGCAGCAACGCGCTTTTTATTTTTGGCTGGCATTTCAAAATGGACAACAGGATTCATCTTTATAAGTTTTTATATATTCTACGTTTTACTGGAACAATTAAACATCCACTGTATGCCGTATTTATCTATGCATGACCCAAAATAATCTCCCCAAAACATCTCCTGCATGGGCATCTCAACTTTGCCTCCCTCAGAAAGCGCTTTAAATAATTTGTCTGTTTCGAAACGAGTATCTGGCTCAAGATTTATATACATGTTATTTCCAAAGTTTACCTTAAAAGCCATTGATTCAGGTGCATCCGTACCCATAAGCATATGGCCACCCAAAATAGGCAGTCCTACGTGCATGACTAAATTTTTATCCTCTTCTTTCATAGTAGGTTGTCCTTCTTGTGGTGGAACAGTTGAAAAACGCACAATCCCCTCACCACTAAATTCTCCTCCAAAAACTGATTTGTAAAAATTGAACGCTTCTTCTGTATTTCGGGGAAAATTAAGATACGTACTTACTCTCGCCATGTGTGTAGTTTAGCAAAAACTTGTTAATTTTAAAAGAAGTAAATTCTCATGCAATTAAGGTAACTGAATAAGCCCTATGATGTTACCATCTTTGTCTTTTACAGATGCAATCAGCCTACCTCCACCGACATCTTTGATCTCTTGCTGGGTCGTGGGCTTCTTCTAGATATTTAAATGTTTCTTTTACTTATTCTAGCGGAAATACTTTATCTATCTCAACTTTAAGTTTTCTACTGTCTAACAGTTCTGCTGCTCGACGTAAATGAGAGGCATTAGTGTTTGTTCCTTGTCCAATAGCAGTAACTCCATGCTGCTTAGCAAGGTCTTCGTTTGGCTGACCAACCATTGAAACAATAATTCCATTTTTTTTAAGAATATTAAAAGATGCATCGGTAATTTTCCTACCCACAGTATCAAACACCGCATCAAAATCTTTGAGTATTTGCTCAAAATTTACTGTTTTAGGCTTATGAGCAATATTAGCAACATTTGCCGCAATAAACTGCGCAAATGAACCAGATCCGCCGTTTAATACAATTGCCGAAGCAATTACTTGCAAACCTCAGTTAACTCTTGCAGAAAGTAATAGGATTCTGGAAAAATGAATGTAAGTGATCGCTAAAATATATTGTTTTCTTGACAACTCTACTAAACACGTGATTAGCTAAAAGAGATGAGGAAACTTCTAGCACGGTATCGACGGAGCATCAATCCACCATACAATGGTAAGGACGTACTCAACCTCGCGTTGACCTTCCTCGTTCTCTTTGCCTTCCCGGCGACAGTACTTCTGGCTCAACAAGAAAGAGATGTACAGAAACAAACTGAAGAGCAGCAGGTGCTTACTATTCCTGAAGGAGCTGCTTACGTTCCCGGCGAGGTGATTGTGAAGCTTAAAGAGGAGCTCTTGGTTGAGGAAAGCCAACCCACCTCAACCCCAACGAGCGCTCCAGCAACGGGCTCACCTGAAATAGCAACAGAGTCGGGTGTTCTTGCGGCCAGAGACGATAAGGAATTCACACCCCTTGAGGGAGAACCTGTTTTCTTTGAAAAGCTTGATAAGAAAACAACTCCAGACGTCTTTGAAGAGATTGATGCAAAGCATGCAATTGATACTGTTGAGAAGGTGTTCAAAGAAGCAGAAGAAGAGGACCTCTCCAAGACGTACAAGCTTGAACTTGCCCAAACGAGCGCTCCTGTTGAGCAAATAGTCGAAGAACTCAAGGCTGATCCCTTAATTGAATACGCAGAACCAAACTTTCTGGCCTACCCTATGCGTGTCCCCGATGATCCGTTGTATGCAGCAAACGAGTGGCACCTGCCCATTGTCCAAGCACCGGCTGCCTGGGATGTCACAACAAGCAATACATCGCTTATTGTGGCTGTTACCGATACAGGAATAAAGGCAGACCATGAGGATTTTGTAGGGAAGATTGTTCCAGGATTCAACACGTATTCAAATAATACCGATACGACAGATCTACACGGACACGGCACGTTTGTATCGGGCTTCATTGGAGCGGCAACGAACAATGCTAAAGGTATAGCGGCTCTTGGTTGGGATACATCTGTTATGCCTATTAAGATAACCTCCGGAAGTGGAGGAAGCTCTCCCTATTCTGTGATTGCTTCAGCCGTGCGTTACGCCGCCGATCATAGCGCAAAAGTTATCAATATAAGTTTTGGTGGTGCATCCTTTAGTCAAACACTTCAGGATGCGGTCAATTATGCCTGGGGAAAGGGAGTTGTTATTGTAGCAGCTGCCGGTAATACTGGAGGATGCTGTGTTCTGTACCCGGCTGCTCATGATAACGTCGTTGCCGTTGCCGCAACAACGAGCACCGATGTACGAGCAAGCTTCTCAACAACAGGAGCGAAACTGGATGTCGCTGCCCCGGGACAAAGCGTCTACTCAACAAGAAGCGATGGAACCTATGGGTATTGGAGCGGTACTTCTTTTTCTTCTCCCCAGGTTGCAGCTCTTGCCGCCCTTCTTTTTGCTACTTCCCCTTCTTTGACGAATCAGGAAGTTGTCAATATTGCAACGTCTTCTGCCAAAGATCTCGGTTCTTCCGGCTGGGATGATCAGTATGGTTGGGGGAGGATAGATGCGGCAAAAGCCGTCACGTGTGCGGTAGAAGGCAGGTTTCCGTGTCAGGAAGTGGCGCCGACGCCGACCCGAGCACCAACGCCTACTCCGACGAGAACCCCAACTCCCACCCCAACTCCCATTCCTCTGATTAACCGCGCACCTTATGTTTCGGTGGTCAGTACGAATGTGTCAATCTCTTGGGGAACAAATTTTCCCTCATCGTCACAGGTTGAGTATGGATTATTATCGAATCTCACAAGTGGCCCAACGATTTATAAAACGCCTGAGATTGATACACAGATTCGGGTGACACAACACATTGTGAGCATAAACAACATGTCCCCGTGTACGAAGTATGGCTATCGAGTCAGATCCCGCGATGGAAGTGGCAATGAAGTTGTCAGTTTGGGGGGAACGTTTGAAACACAGGGCTGTACTGGTAGCTCGCCAATCCTCTCTGACACCACAAGCTACATAGCCTCATCCTCTGGAGGTTTAGTTAATCTTTTGGATGCAACGCAGAAGGGAATTAAAGTGAACGTCCCTAAACTCTTCTCCTACTCTGATGCCTACTTTCAGCTTAAGAAACTTGATAAAACCAAGGTAGTATCAGCGCTTCCTCCTCCTTCAGGCTTGCAGACTACTGGAGATCACGTATATCACCTTGATGCGTTCACTAATCCATCAAGTACGATTTCCACTTTTGCGTATGCTGTAACCGTGACTATCCAGTATAGCGATCAGGATGTAGCTGGCATGGATCCTGCTAACTTAGAAATTCACCGGTACAACTGGCTCACCAGGTCATGGGAGCTCTTACCAGGCTGCAGCGTCAATACAACTGCAAAGACGGTTACCTGTCAAACGGTGCGGTTTTCAGAATTTGCACTCTTTGGGCCGCAACCAACACCAACACCTACGCCTACACCAACACCAATCTACCCAACGCCGTATGCAACCCCTTACTCAACTCCCTCCTCTGGTGGAGGCGGAGGAGGAGGCGGAGGAGGCGGGGGTGGTTCTGGTGGAGGCGGAGGAGGAGGCGGAGGAGGCGGGGGTGGTTCTGGTGGAGGAGGCGCTCCGGCACCCGTATATGTTCCTGGAAACAACAGCCCCGTTATCACGACCAGAAGCTTACCCTTTGGGAGAGCTTTGAGAAACTATTCTGCAAGTATTCTAGGTTACGACCAAGACAAAAATGAGGGGTTATCTATGAGGGTTGACAATCTGCCTCCGGGAGTTACCTACGGATCATGCCGGGTTTACAAACCTAGGTTCTTCAGAAGTTCAATTAGCTGTAAACTTTTTGGTAAACCCAAAACCAGTGGGATTTATAATCCGGTTGTCACAATAAGAGATTCAAAGGGTGCAACAGGACAAAAAG
>CAZSQB010000032.1:0-10782 GCA_964608945.1 uncultured Gammaproteobacteria bacterium | reverse complement strand
ATATATCAGAAAGCTAATTTTTCCTCCTTTGTGCTATAATCCAGGCGAAAAATAAAGGGGTGATTTGACATTCCCTTTTATTTATAAGACTATGAGTATAGAGCGAAATATCATGGCCGGTGATTCATCTCATTCAGAAACAATGGCACCTGGTGGTGTAAAGCCTATTTTAGTTTCAACGGATCGTAGCCCAAATCCAATAACCAAAGATAAGCCAGAAGGTGTTGACCAGCCATGGAAAACCCCTCCTTTTACAAAAGTTGAATCTGCACGGTTTAGAGCAGAGAGAAAGGAAGCAAAGAGGCAAACGCGTGAATATATTACTGCACTAAGTGGTGGTGCCGCTGCCCAAGAAACGAAAGGTTTGTTTAGCGGGCATAAGGCATTTGATGTACGGTTACGAGAGGGAGTTAGCCTCAATGGACGCGAGGTTTCTCCACCAGCCCAACCTGCTGAAGCGGTAGTTGCAGAAAAACAGGACGGACAAAATGGCGGAACCGAACCCGAAGCAGCGCAGGAACTGGCTGGTGTCGCTGCAGCTGCGTCAGGATCTGTAACGAGAGGAAAAATAGAGCAAGGACCACATGGCGGGGAAGCCAATGGAGGTGAGTCGGCTAGGGCCAATCTCGGCGGTCCCAATGGTGATGAGAGACCAGGGGGCTTTGTGAAGATTAAACGTTTAGGAGGAACGCCAGAAGACGGTAGCACTGCCGAGCCTGGCGGAGATGTAGACAAATTGGCTGAAACTTATACAGACAGAGTGCAACGTGTAGTCACTCCTCGCAGTGAAATTACAGCGCCTGAGGGGGAAGATGGTGGAGAACCAGGAGGGCCAGATTTATTTGGCGACCTGCTTCGAGACATCAGAACAACAGGCGGCCCTGCGGTCACTCCTCCACCAACTGAAGCAGCAGGAGAACAAGCGTTGAATCTAGATCGCGGATCCCAGACTGCTGAAGAATTACGAAGGCGAATTAATGATGCACGAGGTAGTAAAGATCAAAAAACTACAACAGGTCTTCCTAGAAGAAATCGGATTACCGCAAACCCTGCAGTACGTACACGAGAGCAGGTTTATGCTGAAGAACCGCCAAGCGCGTTAGTAGGGCATGGTGCCACGCCTGGGGAGCCTGTTGAAGGTGGTGCACCTGCTATAGAATTTGCAGAAGCATTATCAAAATTGCGAGATGAATACACTGACCTTACTCAAAGAGTGAATAATGCTTCAGATCCGGACGAGAAAGACATACTACATGCTGAAAGAGATATTGTAAAAAACAGGATCAGTGGTTTATTTGCCAGAAAAGCTGCAGATGAAACCAACGCGCAGATAGATCGTGCTGACCCCCATGATCCTGCAACGCTTCAAGCGAGAAATAAAATTTTTCTCCAAAAAGACGAACTTCTGAAAGGGCAAATAGGCACTGAGACAGATAGGTCTTTTCAGCGACTACTCACTGAGCTGCGAGAAGATACAAGACAGAGTATTGGCGCAAATAAAGCAGAAATTATGCTTATTGATGAGATAAAAGATATATCGGCGGAAGATTGGGAGAAGCTCAGAAGATTTCAAAGAGAGCGCTATGAAAGCTATCAAACAGAAACTGATGAGGATAAAAAGCTTGAGCTAGCACGTCAAACAATGACCCTTGAAAGTCTTTTTAAATATATACGAGAAGGTACGGTTTTTCCTGTTGGACAGTCTACTCATTTTGTGACAGAGTCAGACATGCGTAGAGTTCTTGATCGGCTACATAATGATTTGCAACATGTGAGAGGTACTACTCAAACCGGGCTATCGACGCCGATAGAGGTAGAAGACGTGCGGGCTCCGGATGTTACAGCGCCTGTTGGGAGACTGGGGTCGATGCCTGCTCGGGCACAGAGTCCTACTGTTGGTCAGAATCTCACTGTGCCGTTTGATGCTATCCATGGTCCGCCGATCCCGTTATTAAGAAAAGAGAAGAGAGGTCCCATAAGACGTTTCCTATCATTTATTACTGGTGGGAACCATAAAAGAGACGCAGTGATTGCGGCAGCGATTAGTTTACCATTGGCCCTTGGACATCCTCGACACGCAGGAGATATACGTCCGACAGATACAAGTCATCGTGAGCCTGGTTGGACACCGACAGGAATAGTAAGTATGCCGCCACATGCAGAAGTGACTTTTAGAGAAACACCTACTGGGAGCGCTATTGTGCGGCCTCCTGCAGGCGCACCGGTTGTGATGCCTCCTATGAAAGGGGTTCCTACTGAGATACCTTCACCTGATACCATTGTTAACCAGGGGCTAGGAATTTTACACGGTACACCCCAGGAAGAATTACCATCTCCTGATAACATCATGAATCAAGGAATAGGAATAGCAACGAGAACAGGTGAGCCACAAACAACCCTTCCCTCACCTGAGAATATCGTGAACCAGGGAAGAGGAACTCTAATAGGTGAAGTTCAGGCAGAATTGCCTTCTCCGGAGAATATTCTAAATCAAGGGATTGGAGTGAGTACTGTAGAAGGTGAACCTCAAGCGGGTCTTCCTTCACCTGACAATATCGTGAACCAGGGGGTAGGAGTTTTGCACGGTACTCCCACAAGCATTCCTTCTCCGGATAATATTGGGACGGCGAGAGGGATTCTTATAGGAAGACCCCAGGAAGAATTACCATCTCCTGATAACATCATGAATCAAGGAATAGGAATAGCAACGAGAACAGGTGAGCCACAAACAACCCTTCCCTCACCGGAGAACATTGTTAACCAAGGGGTAGGAACTGCGACGATAGCAGAGCCGACAGAAGAACTTCCTGCGACAGCAGAGGTGGCAGAACCAAGTCTGACTGAGCTTATTGAGACGAGAACGATAGAATTGATTATCAAACCCGGCTCATCGATCAGCGGCGAGATGCGAGATGCAGAAATGATGGGGGCAGAGGAGTTCAACGCATATATTTATACTGACCTTGATGCTGCCTTTGCAATGGTTGTTCTCAATTATGAAGACCTCGTCGCATTAAATCCGGCTATGCCGCCTTTGGAAGATTTAGCTTTGGAATACAATAATCTTTCGACAGATGCAGAGAAGCAAGCATTTTTGAAAAAACTTGCCAATGTTACTGAAGGAGAACAGAGAGGATATCTTGATAATGTTCCTCCGGGAGTTTCGATAACGGTACCTGAGGATGCAGAAATTCTTCATGAGATAAGTAGACAAGTTAAAGAAGTAATGGTGAATGCGAAAACAGAAGAGGCAAAAAAGGCAGTATTTCAAACAATGCGTGAGGAAATAAGAATGGCAATACTCAATAGAGAAGAAAGACGGTTATCCCAGATTGCGAATAATGCGATAAATAAAGCAAGAGATGATGGAGTCATTTCATAAATCCTTCCTGATCCTTCGACTCACCCCACTTTGTGGGGTTCGCTCAGGATCTGCGCCCTGCTTTGCAGGGCTTGACATTCTTTGGCAGTCGTGGTAGGATAGTGCTAATTAGATTTCAAATCGTAAAACGCAAATCTCAAAACGACAACGTAAATCGAAAAACTTTAAAACATTTCAGATTTATAGATGTAGATTTGCCATTTGAGATTTGATTTTTGACATTTCATTATGCATAACCTAACACAACGCCAAATTGAGATCCTCAAAGCAATTGTTGAAGAGTACATAGAGACAGCAGAGCCTGTCGGTTCTGAGACGCTTGAAAAAAAGCACAATCTCAGCGCCAGTCCTGCTACTATTCGAAATGAAATGGTCCGCTTATCAAATCTTGGCTATTTGAAAAAACCCCATTCATCTGCAGGTCGTATTCCAACTTCCATGGGTATGAAATTTTATGTCAAGCAGCTCATGAAGGAAAAAGAGCTGTCTGTTGTTGAGGAAGTGGCATTAAAAGAAAAAGTCTGGGATTACCGAGAAAAAACACAGCAGTTTTTACGCGAAGCAGCCAAGCTTTTAGCTGGTCATACGCATGCGCTTGCCATTGCTACGACCAATCAAGGAGACTTTTACTGTGCAGGCTATGCCAATATCTTGGATATGCCTGAATTTTATGATATTGATGTTACAAAGACATTACTAACTGCAATGGATGAGTATGATTATGTGCGAGAACTATTTGAAAACGTTCAGGATGATGAGGATATTCACGTCCTGATCGGTGAGGATCTTGGGCAACAGATGCGGGGACCATACGGCGTTGTTTTTACGCATTTTACAACCCCATCCAATATTTCAGGCGATATCGGCGTCATCGGTCCGGTGCGGTTAAATTACATGCAGGTAGTTCCCACAGTTCGGTATTTTGGAGATCTTATAGAGTCGATAGCAAAGGGGTGGTAATAAAGAATTTAGAGTTTAGGATTCAGAATTAAGAATGAAAATGGGAAAACAAGATGATACACAATTACAGAAGAATCCTTCGACCCATTCGGTAAACTCAGGGCAAGCAAGCTCAGGACAAGATGGGGAAGTAAAACGAAAAGAGACACCCTCCGACGCTAAAGCTATGGAGGGCGAGGAGGGGACAAAGGGCGAAGAAAAGATTATACAAGCTGAAGAGAAGGCGAGGGAGTGGGAGGAGAAATACAAGAGGGCGCTTGCCGATTACCACAATCTGGTAAAGCGGGCGCAGAATGAGAGAGCGGGTTGGATTCAGACGGCAAACAAAGAATTACTATTGCGACTTTTGCCAGTTTTGGATACACTTATTTTAGCTCATAAGCATTCGCAAGACAAAACACTCGCGGTGACAGCGCAACAGTTTTTAGATGTATTACGGGCTGAAGGGGTTGAGAGGATAAAAACAGAAGGGAAAGAATTTGACCCACATTTGATGGAAGCGATTGATACGGTAGACGGGGAAGCAGGAAAAGTAATAGAAGAAGTGCGGGCAGGATATAGATTACACGATATACTATTAAGACCAGCGCAAGTACGCGTTGGCAGTAGTAAATAGCAAGTGTCATGTATTAAGTATAACGAAGAAATATTTTAATACTTGATACATACTACATAATACTTTATACAAACTTATGGCTAAAATTATCGGTATTGATTTAGGGACAACGAATTCAGCAATGGCTGTTATGGAAGGTGGAGCGCCGAAAGTGATTCACTCTGCTGAGGGCCGAAATGTTATTCCGTCGGTTGTGGATCCGATCAGTCATGTCGTGGGCGACGTTGCAAAGCGACAGATGGTCTTAAAACCTAAGCGAACGATTTATTCGGTGAAACGCCTGATGGGTAAGAAGTTTGCTGATAAGACCGTTCAGGAAGATTTGAAGTGGCTTCCGTATACTATGAAAGCCGGCCGTGACGGAATGGCTATTGTTGAGGTTGAAGGAAAGACTTTCACGCCGCAGGAGATATCTGCACAGATTCTTCAGAAAATAAAAGCAGATGCAGAGGCATATTTGGGATCAAAGGTAACCGAGGCTGTTATCACAGTCCCAGCGTATTTTGATGATTCACAGCGGCAAGCAACAAAGCAAGCTGGTGAGATTGCTGGGCTTGATGTGAAGCGAATTATCAATGAACCAACAGCAGCAGCGCTTGCGTATGGACTTGATAAGAAAAACGCGCATACGATTGCTGTGTATGATTTGGGGGGCGGGACGTTTGATATTTCAATTCTTGAGCTAGGGGAAGGAGTATATGAGGTAAAGTCGACAAATGGCGATACCCATTTAGGTGGAGACAATTTTGATCAGGTTATTATTGACTACATCGCGTCGGAGTTCAAAAAAGAACATAACGTCGATCTAAGGCGCGACCCACAAGCACTCCAGCGTTTACGCGAATCAGCAGAAAAAGCAAAAATCGAATTGTCTTCGGCGCAGGAAGCACAAATTAATCAGCCATTTATAACGCAAGGAAAAGACGGTCCATTACATCTAACAATGACGCTTACGCGCCCAAAGCTTGAGCAATTAGTTGATGATCTTGTACAAAAAACCTTAAAGCCAGTAGAGCAAGCCTTAAAAGATGCAGGGGCGAAGACTTCAGATATTGATGAGGTGGTATTAGTTGGCGGTATGACCCGCATGCCAAAAATTGTTGAAACAGTAACAAAGTTTTTCGGAAAAGAATCCAATAAATCAGTCAATCCTGATGAGGTTGTGGCTATAGGCGCTGCTATCCAAGGAGGCGTACTTGGCGGAGAAGTAAAAGATGTATTGCTCTTGGATGTTACGCCGTTAACGCTTGGCCTTGAGACATTAGGTGGTGTATCAACACCGCTTATTCAGCGAAATACAACGATTCCGACGTCAAAATCTCAAGTTTTCTCAACAGCAGCTGATAACCAGACACAAGTTGAGATTAATGTCTTGCAAGGAGAACGCCCCATGGCTACAGATAATAAGTCCCTTGGTCGATTTATCCTCGATGGCATTCCGCCAGCGCCACGGGGAATGCCACAAATTGAGGTGACATTTGATATCGATGCAAATGGAATTTTACATGTTAAGGCACAGGATAAAGCATCGGGCAAGGAACAAGGCATCAAAATTACGGGCTCTACCGGTTTGACAAAAGAAGAAGTCGAGAAAATGACCAAGGATGCTGAATTGCATGCTCAGGAAGACCAAGAGAAGAAAGAAAAAATTGAGGCACGCAATCATGCCGATGCGCTGATCTTTACAGCCGAAAAAGCACTCAGAGACGCTCAAGACAAAGTACCTGCAGATGTGAAAACCGAGGTTGAGGAAAAGATAAAAGCATTAAAAGATATTCTTGATTCCGGCAATAAAGAAGATCTGGAAACAAAAAGCAAGGAGCTGTCAGATGCATTGCAAAAAATCGGCCAGGCTGCGTATCAACAAGGTCAGACTGCGCAAACGCAAGAAGAAATTGAGCAGGAAGAAAAAGACGGAAAATCACCGGAAACAGAGGAAAAGAAAGATAAAAACGAGCCGGTTGAGGGGGAAGTGGTTGAGTAAAAGTTATAAGTTATAAGTCCTAAGTTATGAGTTAGCCTCGGATTTTCCGAGGTTTTTTATCTGAGGTGCTATAATTATGATATATGGCAATAAGTAATGATTATTATCAGATTTTAGGTGTCACAAAAAGTGCGTCAGCTGAGGAGATAAAAAAGGCGTATCGGAAACTGGCGCTTGAGTATCATCCGGACCGTAATAAAACAAAAGAAGCTGAGGCGAAATTTAAAGAAGTCACCAAAGCGTATGAGGTCTTGGGTGATCCACAAAAGCGTCAAACGTACGATCAGTTTGGTGCAGCCGCCTTCGCACAGGGCTTCGGCGGCCAAAGGCAGTCAGGCGGCCGCTCTGGCCCGTTTACTTATACATATTCGACGGGTGGCAACGGTGATTTCGGCGGATTCTCAGATCCCTTTGAGATTTTTGAGCAATTTTTTGGTGGAGCTTCGCCCTTTGGTCAGCGAACAAGGCGCCCTGTGTATTCACTCACTGTTTCATTTACTGATGCAGTTCACGGCGCTGAGAAACAAGTGACTGTTGAGGGAAAAACAGAAAAAATTAAGATTCCCGCTGGTGTTGATTCTGGATCACGGATCCGTTTTGGGAATTATGATATTGTTATCGATGTTCTTCCTGATAAAAAATTCTACCGAGAAGGCGCGGATATCATTACTGAACAAGACATTCCGTTTTCCCAGGCGGCTTTGGGAACAGAGCTGAGCGTTGATACAGTCCAGGGGTCTGTCACGCTACGAATCCCCTCGGGTACACAACCTGAGACGCTGTTTCGCTTGCGCGGCAAAGGCGTGCCACGGCTTCGCGGAGGTGGTAATGGTGATCATTACGTCCGAATAAAAATCCACGTACCAAAAAGTTTGTCAAGAAGACAGAAAGAGCTCCTCGAAGAATTTGAAACAGAGACTAAGCAGAAAAAGAGCTGGTTTTAAAATTTGACGATAGATGATAGAAGATGGAAAGTAGGGGTTGAAAGTAGAAGATAGAGGGTAGAAATTTAACATCAATCTTCCATCTTCTATTTTCAAAGTACTATCATCTACTTTCTACCATCTACCGTCTATATTATATTGTCTTTCCTACCCCCGTATGCTACTGTAAAGATATGGCCTGTCCTAAGGGAGAGATCCGTATTACCGATATCGGGTGTGTGCCGCAAGACCCAGCTGGGTTTGCCAGTAAATTCTACGCGATTGGGTTAAGCCTTATTGGCGGCGTTGCGCTGTTATTTCTTATCTACGGCGCGTATACGCTCATGACCTCGCAGGGAAATCCCGAGCAATTAAATAAAGGAAAAAGCTATCTATTCTACGCAATCGCAGGGTTGCTTCTTGCTATTTTTGGTTATGTATTTATTGAAATTGTTTTGATCGATATTTTGCGCGTCCCTGGATTCAAACGATAAATATATGAAACATTTCCTGCCCAGGCTGTTTTTCGTCTTTCTCGCTTTTACATTCTTTACGGTGTCTGTGTTTCCAACACAGGTTTTTGCGCAGAGAGGGGACCCCAGGCTTACACAACCAGCTCCTCCTCCACGTTCACAAGATACTCCGATTCCCGGTGGGCCAACCAATATTCCTGTTGCGCCTGGACCGCAACCGATCGCTGATGATACGTGGGTAAACGACAAAGAAGTCACCTTTACCGGCAAAAATGCCGCTCGGGCAGGACTTTTACTTAACTGGGCGCTTTCGGACTATAAATGGTCACACGTCAAAAATAATAAAAAAAATCCGCTCCAAGATTCTTGGGCAGATATCAGAAACGCCGTCTTTGGGCTGTTAATACTCTTTGTTATGGTTACGGCATTTATTCTCATCATAACGCGCGGCCGAAGTATTAAAGCCATGAGGTTTATTCCTCGTTTTATTGCGGTTGTTTTACTCATCATATTTTCCTTTGCGCTTATTCAGCTTATGTATCAGGCAACAGATCTGATACAAGGGTACTTCTTAAAGAGTAAAGCGAATAGTTTTTGTCCTCCAAAATGTATTTCCCAGCAAGATTTACTCTTTGTCGGCTGGGAATACAAGCCATTTTTAGGTGTCAGGCGGTATGGCGGACAATTTGAAGAGTCAGCGTTTGTATCGCTGCTTTTGGTAAAACTGACTGCGCTTACCTATTACGTTATGGTAGGCGTTTTGATTATTCGAAAAATCATTTTGTGGTTTTTCATCATTGTTTCGCCTATCTTCCCTCTCCTTTTGTTGTATTCTCCTATCCGGAATACGGGAAAAATATGGCTCGGTGAATTTTTCCGCTGGCTCTTGTATGCTCCGCTTTTTGCGATTTTCTTAGGAGGGCTTGTTTCGTTATGGCGAACAAATATTCCCATGGATTTTGATTTCAGCAAAGTCCATAAAGCAGGTCAAATCATTTTCCCAACCGCAATCAATATTATGATTGGCGGACCGCAGCAGCAAGTCAATTTCACCAACAGTATCAATTTAGCTGACACATTTGCTCTGTATCTTGTGGCGCTTCTGATGTTGTGGGGCGTGATAATCGTTCCCTGGATACTCCTTCAGATTTTTCTTGATTATGCGTTCTCGTATAATTATTCGGAAAGCCCTGTATTTCGACAGTTATTAACCTTTATGGGCAACAAGCCGCCGCCTGCTGCGCCGACACCGCCGCCTGGATCAGCTGGTATTGCGCAAGCTTTGCCGTTTAAAGACTTTAAGATGCCACAAATGCCAAAGGGTGCAGGTATTGCAATGCAGATTCCTCGTGATACGAGGATTCAGCAACCAACGAGAGTGCCGCTGCAGATTAACAAGCAAGCGCAGCAAGATATCCTCAAGCTCACTAATCTTTCAGTCCCCACAATGCGTGATATCGGGCGTTTTGAGACATCAATTCTTTCCCGAGATATAAATAAGCAGGCGGACATGAATAGAGTGAGGCAGTCGTTACAGCAAATCAGCACGACAAAGCAAGATGTTCGTGAACAGCTTACAAAAGCAAGCCAGCAAGGAAATGTCATGGCAAGCTCTATCTTGCAAGCTGCAAATTCTATTACCCGTATTGCGACAGTTCCGACAGCCGTGACAACACAGCAGGTGACTAATATTATTCAGTACCTTTCAAAACCCGAGACAGTCTCAAATCCGTCTCAACGTCAGCAAGTGATCGCGCTTAAGGATAAGTTAACGCAACAGAGTAAAGCTGGTAATCAGCTCGCAGTCGTTGTCATCAACGCGACAAAAATATCCCCAAGTGAAGCCCAGGCACAAAAAGTCGCTGAAAAACTAAATGAAGCAAAAGGCAAAGGTGATCCGCTTGCGCAAGCGATCGCCGGAATCGGTGGTCCGTCTGCTCCATCAGGTCTACCAAATGTCAATCGTATCCAACAGGTAAGTCTTGATGATTATGAGGCAGTGAAGAAGATGTGGACAGAAAATTATAACAACCTTGATGCTCCACGGTCAGTAACCGGAGCGCAGGATCGAAAGTCATGGGTGAAAGAAGATGTCAATCAAATTTCAGAGACAATAAATCTTCTTTCCTCGACCGACCCACGGCAGGTTGAGGGGGGGATGCAGCAAGTGTCAAACATTTTACCTTTCTTGTTAATGGGAGGATTTTCCCAATCTGAGATCATCGCATATCTGAGAGCCAAACAAGAGGCTGGTAAATCAGTACTTTCTGATTTGGAAAAGACAGCTGATGAGGAAACAATGGTTGACACAGAGACACAGAAGCGAATGACACAAAAGGAAGCACATATGCACGAGAGCATTGAGCGGCCACTTGAAGATAATGAGTTCGTGGCAAAGACTGACCAGCAAGCTACCTCAACAGATCAGCCCCCTGAAGAGGAAA
>CAZSQB010000031.1:0-11281 GCA_964608945.1 uncultured Gammaproteobacteria bacterium | reverse complement strand
TCGTAAAGCCGCACGGAAGCTTGATTGTACAGAGATATTTGTTCCGACCATTGCTGCGGGAGCCACAGAAGGAGGATCAGAAGTATTCGAGGTTAATTATTATGGACACAAGGCCTTCATGACGCAGAGCCCACAGCTTTATAAGCAGATTATGGTTGGTGTATTTGAGCGTGTCTTTACAATTGCTAAAGCCTACAGAGCAGAGCCGTCGGTGACGACCAGGCATGTATCAGAAGCAACGCAAATGGATATCGAGATAGGATTCATTGAAAAATTTGAAGAGTTACTTGATGCACTTGAATTCGTCGGTACAGAGATGATAAAGAATGTTTCTGAAAGCTATGGTGAGATCCTGAAAAAGTTCGATGTTGAAGAGCCATTAGTTCCAAGCAGGGTTCCGCGTTTAACATTGCACGAAGCACAAGCTATTGTCTCCAAGCGGACTGGTCGAGATTTGAGCCGTGAGCCGGATCTTAACCCGGAAGACGAGAAAGAAATTTGTGAATGGGCAAAGGAGGAGCACAAGTCTGATTTTGTGACAATCACCCATTTCCCGACAAAAAAGCGCGCATTTTACACGATGCCTGATCCGAAGGATCCTGAATATAGCCTTTCATATGACTTACTTTTCCGTGGCCTTGAGATTCTGAGCGGAAGTCAGCGTATTCATCAGTATTCGGTTCTGGTTGAGAGAATGAAGGAAAAAGGTGTTGACCCCAAAAATTTTGGTATATACTTGATGGCGTTTCAATATGGCATGCCACCTGAAGGAGGGTTTTCTTTTGGGCTTGAACGGCTTACAATGAAATTACTGGAATTAGCAAATGTTCGGGAGGCGTCACTCTTCCCGCGAGATATGGAGCGCGTAGATGAAAGATTCTCAAAGCAAGAAGAAAAAGACAAGCAAAAAAAGTAGCCTATCACTGCAAAATATCTTACTCTTTCTTCTTCCCCTGATCCTTCTCTCTGTTCTTGCATTTTTTTATCAGATGGATACATCTGTCAAAAAAGAGCTTTCAGAAACTAGCTTACCTTCTGATGTAACAGATTATACGATTGCTGCATATCCTCTCTTCAAGCAGTCGATTACGCCGTTTATCAGTGCACAGTCAGCGCTTGTCATGGAAGATGCGTCAAAAGTCGTCATATTCTCAAAGAATCCAGGCCTTCGGTTTTCAACAGCCTCAACGGCAAAAGTCATGACTGCGCTTGTTGGTATTGAGTTTTTTGCACCGGATGATGTATTGACTTTTTCACGCGAAAAAGTTGAAGGAACAGTTGTTGGATTTAAGAAAGGTGAGAGCATGCGTTTTTCCGATCTTCTCTATGCCTTGCTTCTCCCGTCAGGGAATGATGCAGCCTATGCAATTGCCGATAATTATCCTGGGGGAACGTCGGCATTTGTCGAGAAAATGAATGAAAAGGCAAGATCATTATATCTTCTGAATACCAACTACGTTGACCCTGCCGGGCTTGATGATGAGGGAAATTATACGACTGCGTATGATTTGGCAAATCTTTCATCTCGCGCGATTAAAAACCCCATCTTGACAAATATTTTTGCAACGAAGCGTAAGGTAATAGCCAATGCAAGCGGGACCGGAACGTATGAACTTGAAAGTCTGAATAAGCTCCTGGGGATTAATGGCGTTACCGGTATCAAAACAGGTTTTACGCAAGGAGCAGGAGGAGTATTGGCGACGTCAAAGATTGACAACGGTCATGTGTTTATTATTGTCGTCATGAAAAGCCAGGACCGCTTTTTTGATACGCAGACACTCCTCTCACTTGTATCAAACAACATCACTTATTTTCAGCCGGTATTTCAGCTGAATTAGTAAGCGGGCTTTTATCACAGGGATCTTCATTGTCATCGATACAGTTATTCCTGACAGCCGAGACATATGCGAAAAATGAATCGCCTTCTCCCTGAAAGACAATAATCGGCATCAGGTAATCTTGGAGGCTTTCTCCCGCGTAGTATGCAAGATAAACATTTCGTATTGCAACATCTGTTGCGTTTTGGAAATCAGCTGCGATATATGCGTTACCCTCTTTAAGCTCTGCAAATGCCTCTTGAGAGGTTTTTATCGGATACGTTGCAGCATCGCCTTTCGCATCGGAAATAGTGTGGTGATAATAATCAGCTTGGATCACTTGTGGGCCGCGTTCTCCCTCAGCCCCTATGTGGAGGTTGATACTTGAAGAGGGTGGATTTGGGTAGAGAATTGGAATTGTGTCCTCTGAATCATTGGTTCCTATAATACTTTTCTGGAAAAAATCAACGCGAATAATTTGTGCTTTTGCAAAGCCTGTTGCGCGAACGAGTGTATTGCCTTTGATTGAGAGGAGGGTTGTTTTGGTTTGTCCATTGTCAATATCGGGCGGGAAAAGACCCATTGTAGCAAAGAAGTTTGTTGCCTCCTCCTGAGCGCGCTCTTCAGTCGGCAACCCAGTGGCTGCTATAAAGTTCGCTGAAGAAAAGAAATTGGAACGGAGTTTAAAATTCTCAGAGACAATGTCCATTTCAATAGACGCTGGGAAACTTTTTGTTTTATCCCATCGATATAAGTTGTCTACTATGTGCGTTTCTCCTCTGTTAAATCCGACCGCTTCAACCTTGTCTTTTGCTCGATCAAGATCAAATAGCTCGTGTGTTTTGTTGACTATTTTATAGACAAACAGCCGGTCAGGAAATATAGGGAGTTCACCATTCACTGTCTCAACAGTATAGGTGAACGTTTTTTTTGTTGCGTTTTCCGGAAAAGCAATAGCCGGGAGCTTGTCAAAAGTGACGTCAAAAGCCTCTGGAGCCTGCGGGAATAATTCACCTTTCATGACGAGACCAATACGGTAGAGGATCACCAGAAAAATAATGCCGATTATCGACATGACACCAAGTTTTAATAATTTTTTTGTACTTTCAATTACTGAATGAAGCGTAGCAGCCATACCATTGAGTATAGGCAATCTTTCATGTAGAATGCAAGGGAGGTACAAGGCTGTACCTCCCGCAGGGACGTATAGTATTGTACGTCCCAAGAAGTGTTTTATGTCCGAAAAAAAGCAAACAGTAAGAACTCGAATCGCCCCATCACCAACTGGGTATCCTCATATTGGTACTATTTATCAAACGCTTTTCGATTTCGCTTTTGCTCGTAAGAATAGCGGTCAATTTCTTGTGCGCATAGAAGATACAGACAGAGAACGATTTGTTCCGGATGCTGAAGAAAAACTGTTTGCTGCGCTGGATTGGTTTGGCCTGGAAGAGAACGAAAGCCCGAGAAAAGTTGGAGACTACGGTCCATACAGACAATCTGAAAGGCTTGGGATATACCAGAAATATGCAAAAGAACTGCTTACGAACGGACATGCGTATTATTGTTTTTGTACCAGAGAGCGCCTTGAGAATATGAGAAAAAAACAACAGGAAGAGAAAAAAATTGTAATGTATGATAAACACTGTCGTACCATTCCGCCTGAAGTGGCAGAAAAAAGAGTACAGAATACTGAACCACATGTTATTCGCATGAAGATTCCTGAGGATACAAAACTTACTTATAAAGATGCAATACGCGGAGAAATAACTGTTGACTCAAATTCGGTTGATGATCAGGTAATTCTCAAATCAGATGGTTTTCCGACATATCATCTCGCGGTTGTGGTCGATGACCATTTAATGAAAATAACTCATGTGCTTCGAGGCCCGGAATGGTTAAGCTCAACGCCGAAGCATTTTCTTTTGTATGACTATTTCGGTTGGGAACGTCCGCTTTTTTTTCATACGCCACTTCTTTCAAACCCGGATCATTCAAAGTTATCCAAAAGACACGGACACACGAATGTCAGCTGGTATCAAGAGAATGGATACTTACCAGAGGCAATTCTCAACTTTCTCGCACTTCTGGGTTGGAGCCATCCTGAAGGAAAAGAAATATTTCCTCTGCAGGAGTTTATTCAATATGCGGAATTAAAAGATCTCAAACCGGTCGCTCCCATCTTTGACTTAACGAAACTGACATGGATGAACCAGCAGTATATCCAAAATTTGTCCAATACTGAATTAAAAAAGCGGCTAAAAGCGCGTTTCTCTTCACTTTCAGGAGCAAACGAGGATTTACTTGACAAATTAATCCCGTTGGTACGGACAAGAATGGAGACATTGCGAGACTTTGAAAATCTAACGGTATATTTTTTCTCCAAGCCCTCAATAACTCTTTCGGATGAGAGGGAAAAGAAAGTTGCAGAGGATTTGAAAAAATCCCTAACAGCATTATCTGATTGGAATAAAGACACAATTTTTGCCGTATTCAAAGGGGTCATGGAGCGACACAGCGTTCGAATGCCGTTGCTGTATAAAATCCTCACGGGAAAGGAAAAAGGATTGCCATTGCCGGAGTCTCTCGCAATAGTAGGAAAAAAAGAAGCGCTTTCCCGTTTGTAATAATGAGGCGGATTGCCCAAGTAATTTCCAATATCCTAAACCCAATCGTGCTCTTGTTCCCAGCGCCATACTTTCTGGTCTTGCGAACAACAAATGACGGTGCGATTGCGTTGAGATGGGCGGTCTTTTCGTGGATTTTCTTACTTTTGATCAGCGTTATTATTATTTATTGTGTTCGACGAGGTATATTTAGCGACTTGGATGTTTCAAAGCGAGAGCAACGGCCACTTTTATTTCTATTTTCAGCAATGCTCACCTTTTTTTATTGTCTTTTTGTATTTTTGCTGGGTGGCCCCTATATATTAATAGTTACGGCTTTAGGGTTACTGTTTGGTATCCTTGTGTTTAGCATTATTAACTCGAGAGTGAAGGCGAGTATTCATGTAGCGACGATATCTGCGTTGCTATTTACGCTCGGAATAGTATATAGTGGGGTATACCTGTTGTTATTTTTGCTTATTCCTTTAGTCGGTTGGGCACGCGTGAAAACAGGTAGGCATACCGTTTCTGAAACAATTGCCGGTAGTGTAATTGGAAGCCTCTTAACATTGTTTATGTATATCATAGTAAAATATCTTTTCTAAGTTTTACGCTATGGTAGATTTAAAACAACTGGTTCGATCGTTCTCCTATGCTTTTGAAGGGGTAATTCACGCTCTCAAAAGCGATCAAAACCTGCGCATCCATTTTGTTATTGCTGCAATCGTAATTGCTGTTAGTATTTATTTTCAAGTTACTCCGTACGAGATGGGAATTCTGGGAGTGATGATATTGCTTGTGATTATTACCGAAATGATCAACACAGCGATTGAAAAAATGGTTGATCTTATTACCAAAGAACAGAGAGCAGAAGCAAAAGTCGCCAAAGATGTCTCATCCGGCATGGTGTTTGTCGCGGCCTTCGGCTCCGTCATCATCGGCCTCCTGATTTTCCTACCATATGTCCTCAGAATGTTCAGGTAGTTCTGCTGTAGAATGCAATTTTTTTCTTTTTGCTCTCAGTATTTCTTCTGCGATACTTCTTAATCGTGCTTCTCTTTCTTCCAGTGTGCCTTCAACGAAGTGTGTTTCTTGGTACCGGGTAGTATAAAGCTCCTGTAATTCATCAGGAGTTAAGCTCATCATTCGTTCAGCAAGATTAAAAACTGCTTTAATAGTCTCAAAAGAATCATCATAGCCCAGTGTACCTAAGTCTGGTCTCTTTACCCCGTGAACTCTATTGGCAGTGATAGTTATATCTCTGATTTCTTCAGGGTTTGTGAGTAAGGCAACTTTTAATTCCAGAGGGTTAAATCTTTGTGATTCCAAACACTCTTGGGCAACGCCGGCCGCTTGTGCAGTAATTGATGCCGGTGTTATACGACTTCTTCTTATAAATACCTTTCTGGCAAAAAGTAGCTCATCAGACGTAGCCGGTTCGTATACTGAAGGATCCGCTGAGGGTACCGGTGAGGAGGGATCCCTGAAAAGTCTCCGGACTCTTGTAAGTATTTCTTGCATAGCCAATTACGTGATAGTATACCATACTTAGCTTATAGTAAGTATTTGAGTGGCGTTTTTGAGGTAATTCTAGTAAAATGTAGGCTACATTGCCGAGTCGTCTAATGGTAGGACAACGGACTCTGAATCCGTTTATTTTGGTTCGAATCCAAGCTCGGCAGCCAGTAAGAAGAAGAAAGCCGTCGTGAGGTAGCGCTTGCCGCGGAGGCGGGCGCGGCAAGCGCGTCAAATCCGCCTTTTTTGAAACTTGCGGACAGCCGCCGATCCTTTAAAAAGAAGAAAAAACGCAAAAATTTTAAAGAACTTTATTCTCCAAGTTTAACTAGCTTGCTTTTCAATGTGGTTGTCGAAGCGTTAGAGATATATGTTCTTGTGTAATCAGCTGAAACATCCAGGTCGCCTGTTGCCACTGGTTCCCAATTTATATAAAGAGAGGTAAATAAATCTTTTAAGTTAGTTTCATAATATGATTCTAGTTTGGGGTCTTTTAGTTTACTTTCAAATATCTCACCGAATTTAATTAAGAAGTCATCAAACATTAGTTTGATATCTATATGATTTCCATCATTGCTCAAGTGAAATTTTCTATCTCCTGCCTTTTTTACTGCAACTCCAGATTTTGCAAGAGAAGTATGGGCGATGCCATTTCTAAAGTAGTCGTAAAGTTTGATGCCAATTTCTTTGGTGTATTGTGGTCCTAAGTAATCAAAAACGACTATAAAAGCCTCTACATCCTTAACTTTATGTTTTAGTAATCTTCCCAAAAGTTCCATTAAAGAAAAAAGTGTTTGCACCGCCGGATAACAACAAGCACCCGAGTCTTTGATTTCTACATCATAGATCATTGATTTTAAGTCAGCGATCGTATATCGCTCAATCAGTTCTTTAAAAAGCGTTAAGTTTTGCTGATATCTATTCATTTGTTATACGCAAATTACGTCATTAAAAATGATGATCTGCATGATTGCTGATTCCAATAATAATATATCAAAATTTGTAAAAAATTGATATAATTGCTCGTAGGTAAATTCGGTATAATAGAATAAGAAGCTACTATGAGAAAGACAAACGATATTCTAAATAAATTTGCGGGCGATTCGGGATCTCAAATATGGGGTTTAGCAACCGTACCAGACAATTGGATTAATCAGCTTAAAACTTATCGCAAAATAATACTTGACGACGGTGAAACTGCTCTTATGTATATAATGACGCTCGCATTATTTATCGAACTTCTTGCGGTACGAATAGATGATTTAGTGGATGAAAAAGAAAGAGATATTGTTGAAAAGAAAACACTAGATAGAATATTAGATTTATTTAAAATTGTTAATTTCGACAGCTTAAAAGATGCCAAAGGTGCCGATAAAAAAGCAGAATTTATTTCAAAAACAATAACTGATGTTATTAACAATTCAAAAAAGGAACAGAACGAAAACGGATATACCATCCCTGAAATTTATACACAGTTCTTTGTTAACTCTCACACGTTTAGTAAGAAAATACCAAAAGATATTTTGGCAGAATACGTAAAGGCAAAAATCGAACTTTTTGAGAAACAGAATTTTAGAGGTAAACTAGAAGACAAACTTGAGTATTGAATCAAAAAATAATGGAGGATTTTAGTCAATTACTGTGGCGATTAAAACTATACATATAAAAAATTATGTCCAAATTCTCAACGGTGATGCTGTCAATACCAATGACGTACCAAAACTTAAAGCTTTGGTTAAGGAACTATACGACTACACACTCAAAGATGATCCAAAATTTCATTTTTTCTTTGAGCCAGAAATCATTTTCAGAATAACAACGGAAGTTTGTTTGACGAAAGCGAGAAGTTTTCTTCAAAGTAAGAATATTGAATTTGAAGAATATGATTATCCATTTGCACCAGAAGGTAAATTTGGTGAAGAAAGAGACGGTATCGTAGCAAACAATCTAGAGCTTTTTCTACCAATACTACATGGGCATTCAGTTGCTGCAATAACTATGAGCGAAGATGAACATTTTAAATATCTCGAAAGGGTTATTCATACTGCATTTAATCCTAAATTTTATTCCTACGAGCAAGAAGGAAGTAAACTTGCAAATCTTGCGGTGTTGAAGCTGGGTGTGGACGGCGTAATTAAATTACTTAAACACTAACTCGCCCGAAGGGCGAAAAATCGCGCGCGCAAAAAATAGCCCTTCGACTTCGCTCAGGATAAACTCTGGCGCGGCGGGTGGGCACATTCGGCAAGCTCAGTGTAAAGGCGCCGCCCTGGAGCAGCGAGGCGAGCGAAGCGAGGCGAGCTAACACATTGAAGTTCGACATTTTTTGTAAACGGCCAGCAAGCACGTGCAGGTATGGTACTGCACCCTCGCACTCCATGTCCTTAAATTGCTACATTACATCTCCCCGTTTTAGATTTACGCCCAGATGTAAACAAATTCAAAGCTCTATTATAACTGTCATATTTTTAGGTGTTGACTTTTAATTATGACTTATATATTATTGAAGCAAATCTTTTCTAAAATAAAATGACAAATGATAATGATATAGAAAAATTACTTATAGTTGATTCCGACGACTACTCAAAGGATAAGGCGAGGGAAATTGCTGCTAGGGTAATAAAGTTTGCTAAAATAAGTAAAACAGGCGATATTATACTGATTGACACCTCTTTATCTCCTGATGATAAGATAAGACTAGCATTAGTATTACGCTTCATAGCTCATATTTTTAATAATGAAATTCCGGAAACAATTACACTTAAAGAGCTGACAGTTGTACTGTCCGAAAGAATGGAGGCTGTCGGTTCAAGATTGTCTCAAATCATTAAGAACGAAAATTTTGCAAAAAAAGTAAAAAAGGGAGAATACCTTGTGCATAATTTTACGATTGATAGATTCTTGACGAATCTAGAGAATAAAGATGCTAATACTTCCCCTACACGTCAAGGGAATAGAAAAAAATCAAGAAAAAGCAGTGCGGTCACAAAGAAGACCGTTACAGGGGTTGGTAAGGAAATTTTAGAGCTATTAGTAAATAATGATTTCTTTAAAACACCTAGAACCATTAAAGAGGTATGTGACAAACTGAAACAGGAGACAAAATATTATGATGTGAGAGTGGTAGATGCGACGATTCGAAAAACCTTTGTTGCTAACCAAAGAATTTTAAGACGTCTGCCGGCTGAGGGGAAAAGTAAGGCTCGTTGGGTCTACGTAAACGCAAAGTAAATAATATTTTGACTTGATGTGAAAAATCTGAATGAATTTATAGCAAAGTTTGATGATTTCCCGGATTGGGATCCGCGGAAACAAATAGATTACATCTCCTACTTTTTAACTGCTGTTGACAGGAAGCAGAGCATTTTACCTAAAGACATAAAAAACGCTTTTAGCGAGCTCTTCTTGAAGGAATATAAAAGAACTCCACAATATTTTTCAGAAAACGCAAGTAATCCTAAGGGAAGATATGTCAAAGTCGAAAAGAGCGGTTACAGATTAGAACGTAGTACTTTTGAAGAAATCAACACCGCCGTTAATAACGAGCCAACAAAGATTAAAGTTTCGCAACAACTAACAGATCTTATCCCAAAAATAAAAAATACAAATGAAAAGGCATTTTTAACAGAAGCAATTAATTGTTATCGTGTAGAAGCATATCGCGCCACAATTATTTTAGTGTGGATTATTACAGTAGATCACCTGCAAAGCTACATATTTGGAAGCAGGCTAAATGATTTTAATACGGCATTTGCCAAGAGCCCGGACAAAAAAATATCTAAAATAGTCAATTATGACGACTTTGGGGAACTTAAAGAATCCAAATTTATCGAGTTAGCTAAATCAGCGGGAATTATATCAACTGATGTAAGAAAAATTCTTGATGAAAAACTAGGAATTCGTAATAGTGCTGCTCACCCGTCAGGTATCGTATTCTCTGGTCACAAGACAACAGAATTCATATTGGATCTCATTACTAACGTCGTTTTGAAGTATTAAAAGTTATTGGTTTAAATGGTTCGAGACCGACTTCTCCCATAGAACCAGGACTATACGACTAAACGGGTCTTGACCGGCACGTTCAGCCGTGAACGCAGGTAGTGAGGATGTACCTTTTGAGATTTGAGGGGTGCGAGGTTGCGAACCTACTCGACCTTCCAGGTCACGAAGCCACCAAAAAATTGCAAAAACATGAGCTTATGCTATACTACGCATTAGTCTAACATCGCCTTGGGTGATGCGGAGCAACAAGACGAATGGTCAAAAACATGCGTTTTAGAGCCGCGAACCATCATCAATTATAACCGGCCAAGACTAGATTAGTCGGTTTTATGAGATTCACTAAATTTTTTTCCTGGGCATTTTTAGGAATAGCAGTTACTGCTTTTATCTTCTTCTCAGGCATTGTTTCCTTGATTACCGACTGGTGGTGGTACCAGGAAGTAGAACTTACCGAAGTTTTTGTCAAATCCCTCAGCACTAAAATCATTGTAGGAATTGTAGCAGGGATTATCGCTGCGATCTTTCTTCTTACAAACTTATTTCTTGCCGTGCGTTCGAAAATACCCTGGATGGCAGCTATTCCTGAAGCTCTCATCGGCACCAATCAACCAATAACCTTAAATAGCAGGATAATTGGGAAGCTTGGCATTATTTTAAGCTGTATTATTGCCCTTTTTATCGGTCTGATCGCCTCAAGCAGCTGGCATGATGTTTTAAAATTCCTATCAAGCACGCCGTTTGGCCAAAAAGACCCAATATTTGGTATGGACGTATCTTTCTATGTATTTTCCCTGCCTGTTTTTTCTTTGGGGCTTGGCCTTATAAAGGCTGTTATTTTAATATCCGTTATCAGTTGTGGCGCAGTATACATTCTGCGAGGTAGTCTTAATTTATCAAGTATTTTGGGTAAATTTGACCTATCCAAATTGACCGGAAAACCTGAAAGCCTAATTCCAAAATCGGCAAAAAATCCAATTTCCCATTCGACAAGCTCAGGGCAAGCTGATCCGAAGGCCAGACTGCATATAGGTATCCTCTTATCTCTCTTTTTGACTACTATTGCCATAGGTACGTATCTTTCTCTCTATAATCTGCTTACTGCCCAAAGTGGTCCGGTATTTGGTGCTGCCTTTACCGATGCTAACATCATGGTACCACTTTTGCGCATTTCTGTTTTTGTCTATGGCTTGGCTGCAGTTTTGGCGTTATTTTATGGCGTTAGCGGGAAAATATCACCTCTTATTGGGGCAGTTTCTTTGACTGTGATTGTTGGGTTTGCGTCTTTGATTATTCCATCAATCTTTCAAAAGTTGGTTGTTGCGCCCAATGAGCTTACCAAAG
>CAZSQB010000030.1:0-11521 GCA_964608945.1 uncultured Gammaproteobacteria bacterium | reverse complement strand
ACACAGGAAAGATGAAGAGTTCAGCATCGTTTTGCGAACAGCTGTTGACTGAATTTCATGTGGCAGCAGTTCCAGGAAGCGCATTTGGTGATGATCGGTGTATCCGCTTGAGTTTTGCCACGAGTATGGAACAGATTAATAAAGGCCTTGACCGCATCGCAGCATTCGTGAAGCACACATAACATTGCTTTTCCCCTCATCCTATAAGCTTTCTCGCAATTTACCATATTGGCGCTGCTACACACATATTGGCGCTTGACATCGCAGTCTAAGAGTTGTATAGTGGCCGTAAATGGCTAAGCAAGAAGAACTTTCAAGAATAGACAGAAGAGCCTTATTAGTAAGATCCGTTAAGAGAGCCGTAGCAGGAGCAGGAGCTATAGTGGTAGCAGCACAAGGAGGCCGCATGTTTGGTGCAAAAGAAGAAAAAGAAAAACATCTTTCTTCCGGAGACCTTACTCCAGATCCAGAACTTCGAAAAAAATTGACAGACAAAAACCACTCAGTTGTTAAGATTCAAGGTTGGACTGCCGCAAGTTTGAGAGAGGCCAAATTGACTGTTCCTGATTTTCCATCTTCAATCCCTGGCGGAGACTCTGATCTTGAAAATACCCCTTCCGAACATGAGTGGATTGCTGTTGTACCGGGAGGGATCTACTTACCAAGAGAGGAAAATAACACTGTGGGAGATTTAGCTGGTGATTTGAGAACGGCAAACACAGCTGCGGGAAGAATTGATAGTAATCTGAGATTTGTATCTGGGGACCTTAGTGATTTTCTTGAAGCTGAACTCGCGTCTTTACGTAGTACTGGACAAAGCTTGTTCCAAGCAGGTCATGTAGTTACCACACACCAAGTTGAAATTGGTGGTATTACAAATGGTATTGCAATTGGCAGATCTACACCCACTGACCCGCTTAGTATTATTTCTTTTGATGCTTCCCCAAAGGCTCCTCTGCCGGCCGGTGTTTCAGCAGGCGGATTTGTAGTCGCAAAATAAATAATCCTCTTAGTTTCCCCCTTGTCATAGCAAACAGCACTTGTCCCCAGAAGAGGAACTCCTTAGCGGTGCTGTGGTCATTTGCCTTGTCCTGCCATAGATAACCCCAGGCAAAGGCAGACCGACCGAAAGCTTGGTTTTTAACTCGTTTCGGAGTCTTTAGAGATTAGAACCTGAGGAGTCTTTTATCAATACGACTTACGCAAAAACTGTCATTCTGAGCGTAGCGAAGAATCTTAGATCCTTCGGCAATGGCCTCAGGATGACAAAAAATGCGTAACTCGTATCAATTGACACAAAGTGGTATTGGGTCAATTTGAAATCTAACCTGCCGTATTACCTCACATAAGAAACACGATATCTCGAATTACGCTGAAGCAACGATAAAATTGACAAGAATTTAATATTTAATTTATTGTGTTGCATAAAAATAGCCTTCAAATAGATAATTTCTATAGTTTGGTTATTAGCAAGGTTTGTATTCGCTATAGTGATTATTATTTGAGGTAACGAATCAGAGATATCGTGATTTTCGATGAGGTAAAGCGCCTGCTTGACTGCTTATGCATCTGCATGTTATCATATCTTTATGCCAGATGTAAATAAGCTAGCCCATAAGCTCGTTAAACAAGCAATTAAAGAGAAAAACCCTGCCGCAGTACAACTCGGAAGACTTGGCGGGCTGAAGGGTGGAAAGGCCAGAGCAAAGAAATTGACCGCTGCCCAGCGAAGCAAGATTGCTAAGGGTGCAGCTTTAAAACGCTGGCATCGTAAATAACATTTTAAAATAATATGAATAATCCAGTACCTATGGCTGCCAATGAATTTATCGAGCAACAGCTTGATAAACACTTAAGGGACTTAGAGCAAATTCTTGAGAGCGACGCTTTGACATTTATTGGTGGTATTGTTGGAGGCGTGGATGATGTGGTAAAAAATGTCGTGGAACAAAAACGAAGCAATTATAAAAAACGAGATAAGCTAACGGTATTTTTAACAACCCTTGGTGGATACATAGAGGTTGTACAGAGAATAGTTGATACTCTTCGCTATCATTATAAAATTGTAGATTTTGTTATTCCAAATTATGCATTCTCGGCAGGAACTGTATTAGCATTGTCAGGCGATTCCATACATATGGATTACTATTCTCGCCTAGGGCCGATAGACCCTCAGTTTGAAAGTCCAAATGGTAAAATGGTTCCTGCAGTTGGATATTTAATTCAATGGGGACGATTGCTTGAAAAGGCACAAAATGGTACTATTACATTGCCCGAAGTCCAATTAATGATTGAGGGATTTGACCAAGCAGAACTTTATCAGTATGAACAAGCTAGGGAACTTTCTATATCGTTACTTAAAGAATGGCTTGTGAAATATAAATTTAAGAACTGGAAGAAAACAGGAACTCGTGGTATACCAGTTACCCCACAAATGAAGATAGACAGAGCCGAACAGATTGCTAAAGAATTAAACAATACAGAAAGATGGCATGTGCATGGCTATGGAATATCAATGGATGTCCTCATAAAACATCTTAATTTGGTTATAGATGATTACGGTACAAATTCAAAGTTATGTGATAAGATAAAACAATATCATACTCTTTTGGATGACTATATGACAAAAATGAGTCAAATGGGTGTACTTCACAAAGTAAATATCTATCGTCCATTTCATGTGCACGGAGAATAATATGCCAAAAAAAATTACATTAGACGAAATACTATCTCTAAATCCGCAAATTGATGAACAATCCCTCAAGCAAGCTAGGGAGTTATTGCGTAAGCTACGCCAGGCGGGAATAAGTAAACGTGGTTACAATCTTATTTCTCCATATTATCGTCGCCATAAACCTATATCCAAAAAGGGCGACCTTGACCCACGAACAGTACAGGTGGGTCGCTCTTCCCTGAGATAAACGCCACAAAATAAGTACGCAGTTTCTTTGCATTTTATGTTTTATAATTTTTGCAGACCACATAAGACGTTAAATAAAGAAAGGAATTTGAATATAACCCCAGCAATGGCGACTGGAATTACGAATAAAATGTGGACAATTGAGGACGTTATTAATTTAACACTTTCAAACTGACCTCTACCAAAGTGTATCACTCTATTTACAAACTACTCAAATTATGCTATATGTAGTTTTCTAGCTATTCTTAAGCTTTAAGAACCCCTGCCCAACCTTTGCGGGTTGGTTTTTTTATGGAAAACAGTGATGAAAGAAATATCAATTATTGTTCCGACATGGAACGAAGAAAAAAACATCCCCCTTCTTGTAAGCGCGATCCATCAGGCGCTTTCGAAGAAAAGTATCTCCTACGAGGTGATATTTGTTGACGACCACTCGACCGACAGTACACAAGCTGTTGTGAGAAAACTCCGCGAACAGTACCCGGTCAGATTGTATGTGAAGAAAGGCAGGAGAGGAAAAGGACAGTCGCTTATCGAAGGCTTTTCTTATGCGAAATACGACACCATCGGCATGATTGATGCTGATTTACAATATCCTCCAAAGTATATTCCCAAAATGATGAGGGAAGTGAACAATGGCGTAGACATTGTGGTGGCAAATAGGCAAAAGTACAAAGCCCCGTTTTTCAGGAAAATTGCAAGCTATCTGTTCGCCCTGGTTTTTGCTAAATTCCTTCATGGATTTGATCATGATGTCCAGTCGGGACTGAAAGTGTTCAAAAAAAGCATTGTCAAGCACGTATCGCTTCATCCAACCGCCTGGGCATTTGATCTTGAGTTTTTAGTCAAAGCACGAAGCGCAGGATACGTAATAACAGGCATTGACATCGCTTTTTTGAAGCGAAGAAACGGTAAATCGAGAATAAATTTGATGAAGGCATCATTCGAGATGGCAAGCTCAGCACTCGTGCTTCGGTTTGACCAGGTGATGACTGTTCCGTTTCATACAAGTTTGGAGAAGAAAAAGGGCAAGGGCTTTCATTATAAAGGGACAGAATTTATTCATCACACGGATCTTGCGATGAAAGATAGCGCGTTTCGATCTGTAACGTTTTATCAAAAACTGCTCCTCCTATTTTTAGCAGGAGCACTCGTCGCTGGTTTGCTTCTTAATTGGCACACGACGCTTGTCGTTCTTATCTCCTTACTGTCATTGCTTTATTTTTTAGATTTAGCATTTAATTTTTTCTTGGTCTATCGAAGCTATTTCAAACAGCCTGAAATTGAGGTAAAACAGAAAGAACTAGACAGTGTTTCTGAGTATGAGTGGCCATCATATACGATCCTTTGCCCGCTGTATAAAGAATGGGAAGTTTTGCCGCAATTTGTCAGCGCTATTAGCAAGCTTGACTACCCAAAGCACAAGCTTCAAGTACTTCTCCTTTTGGAGAAAGACGATATTGAGACGCAAAGAAAAATTGACGGCCTTGATCTCCCTTATTATTTTGATGTTGTTATTGTTCCTGATTCAATACCCAAAACCAAGCCAAAAGCGCTAAATTACGGTTTGGATATTGCAACAGGTGAGTACAGTGTTATTTTTGACGCCGAGGACGTTCCTGATCCCCTCCAGTTAAAAAAAGCATTCCTTTCTTTCAAAAAGGCAAAGAAAGACGTTATCTGCGTCCAGGCAAAGCTCAATTTTTATAATCCAAAGCAAAATATTCTGACGCGACTGTTCACAATCGAGTATTCGTTGTGGTTTGATTTGGTCTTAACAGGCTTACAATCCATCCACGCGCCAATACCATTGGGCGGAACCTCAAATCACTTTCGAACACAAGATTTGCTTTCGCTTAAGCGATGGGATCCGTTTAACGTGACAGAAGATGCGGATTTAGGTATGCGAATTGTCAAGCGGGGGTATAAGACCGCGATTATGAATTCCTACACAATGGAGGAGGCAAATAGCAATATCACAAACTGGCTCAGACAGCGCTCTCGATGGATAAAAGGCTACATACAGACGTATTTTGTCCACACCAGACGGCCTCAGGAGTTTATTGCTGATTTGAGAAAGCCGCACTTTATTACATTCCAGCTTATTATTGGCGCAAAGGTACTCTCAATGATAATCAATCCCTTCATGTGGACTATGACAGTCGCGTATTTTGCCCTCCGGCCGTATACGGGAGAATTTATCCAGTCATTATACATCCCGCCAATTTTTTATATGGCTGCATTTAGTCTGATCGTTGGCAATTTTTTGTACATGTATTATTACATGCTTGGTGCGGCAAAAAGAAGCCAGTGGGATCTTATCCCGTTTGCTCTGCTGACACCTATTTACTGGCTCGGGATGAGTATTGCTGCATTTTTTGCATTTTGGGAATTCACGACCCGTCCTCATTATTGGCATAAAACTCGTCATGGGTTTCATTTAAGAACTGAGGATGATACGCCAAGAGCTGGATTGTTACCAAAAGCGAGGCCTCAGGTTGCTGTCTCAACAGGATAACAAGATCTATGAAGCAATTTTTTCATAATGCGCACGCCCTAGCGCTCGCTACTAGAGGATGGGTTATGCATCCTTTCTTACTTCTTTCGCTTTTGAGTATTGGAGCATGGTTTGTTGCATACAGCAACGGGTTAACAATGAGTTACAACGACGCTATGTCGCATCTGAATATCGCACGACTTGTTATCGATAACCAGGAGCCGGGGTTGGCACAAATTGGAAGCGTTTGGCTCCCCCTCAATCATATCCTCCCGCTTCTCTTTGTTTGGAATGATTTTGCCTGGAGAACCGGCCTTGCTGGAAGCATTTTCTCAATGGCGTCTTACGTTATCTCTGCATTGGCAATCTACCAAACAATATTTCTTTTGACCAAAAGACAGGGAGCGGGAATTGTTGGCGCGTTGGCTTTCGCGACCAACCTCAACATACTCTACCTTCAAACAACGCCACTCACGGAGCCATTATATGTTGCGTTATTTACGCTCTCAGTGTTGTTTTTTGCTCTCTGGCTTATCAAAAAGGATAACACAAAGTATCTCCTGATCCTTGGGGTCATAGGATTTTTTCAAGTAATAGCCAGATATGACGGGTGGTTTGTTGTTGCCGTGCAGGCTTTATTAATCGGGGCTCATGAGCTTTTCTTACGAAAAAAAATTATTTCAGAGGTGTTAGGAAAGGTGTTATTGTTTGGCCTACCGGTTGCTTTTGGTATAGGTACGTGGTTTCTCTGGAATGCGCTTATATTTGGTGATCCATTATTTTTTGCTTTTGGACCGTATTCTGCGCATGCCCAGCAGCAGACGATTGAGCAACAAAGCGGCCTTTTGACAAAAGGGAATGTATCTTACTCTGTTCTTGCTTATAGCTTTGCCATGCTCTACAACATCGGCGAGTACATACTCATCCTGGCCATGGTTGGCGTTGCAACCTTTCTCATTCGTGAAAGAAAAAAATTACAGCAGAGAAAACAAATACTTCTTATCGCATTTCTCATAACCCCCATATTCTTTAATATTCTTGCTTTGTTTTTGGGTTTTTCTATTCTTAACTTACCAGAGCTTGGATGGAATCCTGCGGGAAATCCTTCAGGTCAGTGGTTTAATGTGCGGTATGGTATATTAGCGCTTCCCTTTGCTGCTGTTCTTGTTGGTTTTTTTGCAAGCTTAAGAAAATTGGCACTCATTATTGCGCTTGAGGTCATTATGCTCCAAGGCTACAACATGTACTCAGATGGGATCATAACGGTCGTTGATGGGACTGCCGGATCAAGTTCATTTCGAAGCTATGCTGTTGCGGAGAAGCTGCAAGCCTCTGTTGATTCAGATGATGTTGTCCTTATGTCTATCTCTGTCTTTAATCCAGTTGCATTTAAAAGTCAAATTCAGCTGAAGCAAATTATCCATGAAGGCGTGAGCAGAAAATGGGAAGCTGCGCTAAAAACCCCTGAGAAGTATGCTGATTGGATCGTTGTGGGAGGAGACGCAAATAGCGGTGATCCTATTCGTCAAGCGTTAGTGAATAAGCAACATATGGCTTTTTTAACTCACTACGAAAAAACCTATGCTGATAACGAAGCAAGTATTTACACATTGAAGAAAAAACGTACCGTTTCACAATCACATTGATTTATATAGCTGCCTGGTTTCTATGAAATTATTTCGTACAATCTGGGCGGTTATACTTTTTTCACTTGTTTTGCTTTTAACAAAAAGCGAGATCGTACTCGCTTCCCCGCCCGCAAATTTTCAGACAACACCAATTGTCGCAAGTGGCTTAAATGGGCCTTCAGGTTTTGAGATCGCGCCTGACGGGAGAATTTTCGTTCTTGAGCGAACAGGAAAGATAAAAATCATTAAAAACGGCGTGCTTCTTGATACGCCATTTGCTGATTTGCCCTCAGTAGCATCAGGAGATCGTGGGCTTATCGGTATTGCAATTGACCCTGAATTTGGTGTCAGCAACCATTATGTGTACTTCTATTATACAGGTACTGATCTTCTCAACCGATTAGTCCGTTTTGACGCATCAACGGATGTAGGAACAAATGGACCATTTGTACTTTACCAAACAAACTCGCCATCGCAAGAGCTCCATGTCGGAGGGAGCATCGGCTTTGGCTTGGACGGGAAATTATACTTTGCGGTCGGAGATAATGGTTACCCGCCAAATGCACAGAATCTATCAAATCCACACGGAAAACTTTTGCGCATCAATAAAGATGGCAGCATTCCAATTGATAACCCGTTTTTCGGGCAACCAGGCGCACTGCCTGAGATTTGGGCGTATGGCATGCGTAATCCGTGGCGATTCCAATTCGATAGCGTGACTGGCTATCTTTACGATGGGGATGTAGGAGATTTTACATGGGAAGAAATAAACAAGATTGAAAAAGGAAAAAATTACGGTTGGCCAACATATGAAGGAATGTGTGTTATCTCATGCGGAAACGTTGTCAATCCGATTTATGCCTATAATCACGATGGTGAAAGTGCAGCTGTCACCGGTGGACCGGTGTATAGGGGAGATATGTTTCCGCAAGATTATGATGGAAGTCTGTTTTTCGGCGACTATGCGAAAGGCTTTATCAAACGCTCAACGCTTGACGCATTCGGCAATTCAACAGGAATCTTTGATTTTGACCTCAATGCTGGGAGCGTTGTCGATCTTAAGGTTGCGCCAGACGGTTCGCTCTACTACATTACGTACTACCCAGGAAGGCTTTACCAGATAACCTATACAACAGGGAACCACAAGCCAATTGCCAACGCTACTGCAGATAATGAAAAAGGTATTGAGCCACACACCGTTACTTTCTCAAGCGCTGGAAGTTCAGATCCTGATAATGATCCTATAACCTATCTTTGGGATTTTGGTGATGGCACAACAAGTACTGAGGCAAATCCGACACACACCTATGTTAATAAAGGCACATACACCGTTGAGTTGTTTGTCAGCGATGGACCAAACACATCAAACGCTGTACCGATAGTTATCCAAGTTGGTATTCCACCGACTGTCAATATTGGTGAACCTTCGGACGGAAGCACTTATAAGGCAGGGGATACAATTCACTGGACAGCATCAGCGCTTGATGGCGCAGGATTTGATATTAATGACAGCGATATCAAAACAGAGATTTTACTCCATCACGGTACGCATATTCATCCGTTCTTAGGCCCAATTGTTGGAAGACAAGGTCAATTCACCGTACCAACAACTGGTGAGGCATCTCCCGATACATGGTTTGAAATCAAAGTAACGGCAACCGATACAAATGGTTTGTTCACTACAGAATCGGTTTTTGTGTATCCATTGAAGTCGCAGCTGACGTTTGCTACCACGCCGCCAGGTTTACAAATACTCCTTGATGGTTCACCTATCACCACTCCAAAGACAATCGAGGGAGTTGTCAATTTCCAGCGAGAAGTAAGCGCTCAGACGATACAGGAATTAAATGGCCAATTCTATCAATTTGACCACTGGTCAGATAACGGTGCGCCAAGACATACGATTACGATAGAACAGACAGTCACGACTTATACTGCTTTCTTCACTCAGGCGCAAGGGTATGAAGCTGAATATTTCAACAACACCGAACTGCAAGGAACACCTGCGCTGACAAGACAGGACGCGAAAATTGATTTTGTCTGGGGTGGAGGCTCGCCTGACCCGCTCATCCAGGATGACAACTTCTCAGTCCGTTGGATAAAGAATCAATATTTCGCAGCCGGCTCGTATAAGTTCACCACGGCGACTGATGATGGCGTGCGCCTTTTTATCGACGGGAATCCAATCATAAATGAATGGCATGGTAATAATGCATCATTCAATGCAACTGTGGATCTTACTGCTGGGATACATGAGATCAAAATGGAATATTTTGAAGGGGCAGGCTTGGCAAATGCGCGGCTTGAGTATGATTTGGCGCAGAACCAATCTCCTCCTCCGCCACCTTCTGTAGGGTATGCTGCTGAATACTATGCGAATAAGACGTTGACGGGCGAACCTGCTGTTACGAGAACAGATCCTGCTATCGATTTTGACTGGGGAGGGAGTTCGCCTGACCCGGCGATCATACCGGCTGATAATTTTTCAGCTCGATGGACAAAGACAGTAGATTTTGTGACCGGTACATACGAATTTACTGCGACTGCTGACGATGGTGTTAGAGTAGTTGTTGATGGAGAAATCATCATTGATAAATGGATTGATCAGGCACCAACAACCTACAAAGCACAAAAAGTTTTGGCTGCGGGCAGTCATACGATTGTCATGGAATACTACGAAAACGGCGGCGGGGCAGTTGCGAAACTAAGCTATGTAAAACTAAGCGATACACCTCCCCCATCTGGAACATTTAGCGGAGAATACTTTAATAACAAAACGCTCACTGGTGCTCCGGTACTCAGTAGAAGTGACGCATTGGTTAACTTTGACTGGGGAAGCGGAGCGCCTGATCCAAGCGTTCCTGCTGACAACTTTTCTGCTCGATGGACAAAAACAGAAACGTTTGTTGACGGAACGTATGAATTTACTGTTACCGGTGACGATGGTGTAAGACTGTATGTAGATAATGAGCTTATTTTGGATAAATGGATCGACCAGGCGCCAACAACGTTTAAAATCAGTAAAGCAATGCTTGCTGGAGACCATATCATAAAATTTGAATACTACGAAAACGGCGGTGGAGCGGTTGCAAAGTTGAGTTATCAGACTGATGTTACGCCTCCACCCCCTCCAACAGGAAGCTTTACTGCTGAATATTTCAATAATAAGGATCTTCTAGCACCAGTTGTGTTAACAAGGCAGGACAACACAATCGATTTTGACTGGGGTGGTGGCTCACCTGACGGGCTGATTAACGCCAATAATTTCTCTGCCAGATGGACAAAAACAGATACCTTTGTTGATGGAACATACGAGTTTGTTGTGATAGCAGATGATGGTATAAGGGTAAAGCTGGATGGTGTGTTGATTTTGGATAAATGGATTGATCAAGCGCCGACAACCTACACAATACAAAGCCCGGTTACTGCTGGTGATCATACTATTGTCGTTGAATACTATGAAAACGGTGGCGGGGCAGTTGCAAAGTTAAGCTACAATCTTGTGGGTAACCCTCCTCCCCCGCCACCAACTGGTACGTATCAGGCGAAATATTGGAATTTTGCTCCTGGTACAGCGCCAGTAATCCCTTTGTCGCAACCGGTGCTTACCCGAGAAGACGCTGAAATTAATTTTGACTGGCAGGAAGTCTCACCTGGGCCACAGGTGAATGCAAATCAATTTATAGTACAGTGGCTAAGAACATATACGTTTGAGGATGGTACGTATCGATTTACCACCATTTCTGACGATGGTGTCAGAGTGTATATCGACAACCAGCTCGTTATTGATGAGTGGAATGATCATGGAGCAACAACACATACGGGCGAAAAAACGCTTACTGCGGGGGATCATGAGATAAAAGTTGAGTTCTATGATAATTATGTTGACGCAGTAGCAAAATTCAGTTTTGAAAAATTAGGTGGTACTCCTCCACCACCTCCCCCGCCACCATCAGGTCAGCAGACGATTACCTTTGATGATATAGCAGGTCAGGATCAGGTACTCAGCGGTGAGTATCCGACAGGCATTATTGATTGGGCGACGAACATCTGGTGGCATTCTGCCCCGTGGAACTTATTTACTACAAAGAGTGTAACATTCAACGGACCCGATATTACTTCCGGCACTTTCACGTTCCTTACTCCCAAAAAGCTCATAAAGATTGATGCATACAACGGTGGGGCGAGTGAGATGACAATTACACTGCAATGCTCAGGTAATCCGGATAAGCAGCAAGTCCTAAGTATTAATCAAGTCGTGACTATTGATACGGGGTGGGCGAATGCATGCACTTCAGTTACCCTGTCGAGTACAAATGGTTGGGATACAAACTTTGACAACATTGTCATTGAATGAGCACGCTATCAAATAAATAACCACTAAGCCCGATTGACAGTATTTTATAAACGTGCCAGGATGGATATATGGCGCAGAAGCAATATAAGCCCCATTATGAGCATCTAAAAAACAAATGG
>CAZSQB010000029.1:0-11745 GCA_964608945.1 uncultured Gammaproteobacteria bacterium | reverse complement strand
GGGATTTGCAGAAAATAAAGGCGAAAGCAATAGAAACTGGTATTCCCTACCAGACACTTGTCAGCTCTGTGTTGCATCGCTTTGCCAGCAAACAAGAAACTTTTGAATAACCGCACAGACCCCTCGCTTGCACAACTCATCATATCTCTGCTAGGATAACTATATGGATCTTGGGAAAGCCTGGAGCGCAAAATGTCTGGTAGGACCAGAGAAGGTAGCAACGCTTAAATGTATTCCTGACGTGTTTGGAAATCTCATCACAGCAGCGCTTGTCTTTGCCGGCGTTGTAGCAGTCATCTTCATCATAGTCGCAGGGTACAAGTATCTGACATCAGGCGGGGATCCGAAAAAGCTTGAGGGAGCGCAGAAAACCCTCACTTTTGCCATCATCGGTCTTTTCCTCATCGTCTTTTCCTTCCTCATCATAAATCTCATAAGCTATGTAACCGGCGTATCCTGCATCAGGCAGCTTAGTCTCGGCAAGTGTGATAGTGCTAAAGATGGAGGGGGAAATGGAAAAGACGGAAATGGAAAAAGAGACAGAACTCCAAGAGACAGAGGCCCAAGGCGTCAATGACTTTTCATCAACTCCTCAAGCTTCTGGCCTGCAGCTACATGCTCATTCTACTGATTTTCTTCCCAATTCTTTTGCTTTTTGTCGAAAGAATGCTTTCAGTTCTCCGAGCGTAAGTGGCTTTATCATCTTGGGAAGAGAGATAAAATCTTCAACTTTTAAAAGGTCAGATGCCAAAACCATTGGTTCAAGTTCCATCTTGAATTTCTGTCGTACACCTTCTCGCAAGTCCCACAGCGTGAACGTTTCAAGCAAAAAATAAAGATCAACAAAGTCCTTCGCGTTGTCTCGCTGAGTAACAGTGAACAGCTTGTTCGTCGCAATATCTGACAGACTATCGACATTAAGCATATCGATTATTTTCCCCTCTTCTATACGCCTATACGGATATCTCGCGAAGTCAACTTTGAGCATTTCTCCATTTGGAAACGTGAGAAGAAATTTATGCACAACCTCAATAAACTCGGCCTGGAATGTAAAGCCGTGTTTTCCACCCCAGTCCTGCATGATACTGAGTATGGTTTGCTGATCAAATTGTTCTGGAGTGAAAAAATCAAGATCTTCAGAGTAGCGGTGGTGTAAATAGATACTGCTTAGTGCCGTACCGCCGGTGAAATAGAAGGACGAGCGCAAAAAATCGTTTTGTGCTACCTGATCCAGAATGATTTCTTGTTCTCGGGTGAGGATATGTACTTGCCCCATATTAATAATTCAAATAAGCGTTTTCGAATAAGAAATAAATGGAGCTTATCCCAGTGCTTCTTGACATCTGCGAGTTTAATTTTCTCACCTTTGCCTGGTCCATAGTTGATTTTGCGCTCAAGGATAAAGATTCTCCCTTTTTCGGTTTTCTCTAATTCTTTTTCATCGTAATCCCACAGGTATGATGACATAGTGCAATTATACAGCAAAATCAACCATTTTGCGCTGTTTTTTTCTATCTTCTATTTTCCCTGCCTGCCGGCAGGCAGGTACCCTCCACCACTATCCTCAATCCTCTATCATCTACCGTCAATTATTCGTAGGCTTCCCCATCAACTCCTCAAGCTTCTCCCGAGTACTTGTCAAATCCACTTGTGACGTCGTCTCTTCAGTCATCTGATCCATTTCCTGCTCTGTCTTCTCCTCTACTCTTCTAAAAAATTCTGGATCAATGGTTCCTTTGTTATTCTCAAGATCAATTCGAGCTAACTGCAAATTCTTCTCAAGCTTTATCTGACACAAGCAGTCATAGGCATCCCACAAAATGTCTATGAGGACATACTTTTCAGCAACGGGCATCGTATCATACCGCTCAAGAAGCTTTGTCTTAAAATCCTCTTTAAATGGCAATATTTTTATAATCCCCTTTGTCGTCATAGCTTTATTTTACACCTGCGATCGTCTCATCAAGCAATTCTTCTATAATTCCCTTTTGCGCATCACGAATCATTTGCGCATGAATTGTTGTGCCGATCTGATCGCGCATTTCAACCAAAACGTTGTTTATGTTTAACGCGTGCCTACCGAGCACCCCCAAGCCCAAATCGAGATGTCTGTTCATCAGCTCGGCAAATTTTTGTGGCGGCATAAAAGCATATACCTCTTCAAATCGCTGCGTTCGCGTTTTCACTGCTTCCTTAGGTATCTGGTAGCCAAACCAATCTTCCATAATTTTTAAGTACCCAAGCCTTATATCGAAATCCTTCTTTTCAGCATCCGTAATCACAACATCCCTACTGCCGATAGCTGGTTGAGAATATGTATACTCATTTTTATTCCTCACTATCTCCTGCGCAGACTCAAAAATGTTATCTTTTCTAGCTACCATTGTCAGAACCTGCTTTGCTTTCTCTGAATCGCTGCTGTAGTCAATAAGTGCTTTATCTTCTTCAAGCTGCGTAATTCGGGCATCCACATCCTCTTGTACTCCTTGTAAACCATGAGCTCGAGCATCAAGGCGTTTTTGAGCAAGCGGCTTTGCAATTGTATCTATGTCAGCAGTATGCGTCGGATTATCAGCAGCAGCCCAACCCCTGGGAGGAGTTCTTCCAACCCTAGTGTCTTCCGCATGTAAAGCATTCATTCTGGTAACAATTTCGTTTGTCGGAAGGCGTATTATCTGTCCTTCTGTGAACCCGCAATGCGCTGAACTGGTGAGAAAACCGAGCTCATGACCAACCACAAGCTGCGCACCCAACGAGGGCTCGAGCGTCAGTACGCGTGCGTTTGCCATCGCTCGTACGATTTGCGCCCTGTTTTCAGGGCGACCATTTGCCTCTTTTGCCCAACCTAATGGCGATGCTACACCTGCAGCAACCTGCGCATCGTAAACTTCATTGACTTTTTGCATGACATCATCAATAGATTTTGGATTGTGTACATCATATAAATCGGCATCTGTTACTTCATATGTTGTTCCACCATGAGTAAAGCTAATTCGTTTTGTTCTTAGAAAATCGTTATCGATTTGCGTACTGGCCGCATCTGCGTTTCTACCAATTTCCCCTGCGTCCTTAAGGTCATCCTGACCCGCGCGCAGCTCAGTTACCCTATCTCTTCTAGCTTTAATTTGTTCCCCTATTTTAGTTTCTGCTTCCTGTAACCGCGTCATTTTCAGCTGAAGCTCTGCTTCAGCATAATCCGCTACAGCTTTCGCTTTAAACTGCGGCCCCAATGAGTCGGGGTGAGTAGATATGTAGGTCTGCTTATCTAGCTCAGCCTGCATCCGCCTGCCCCTGATTGTAGCTGCACCAGGAGGCATAGCACCGTCATCTATCGATTGCTCGAGGGTGGTAGCCTGCGTTTCGAGATCGGTAACTGTAGTTGCTCCAGCGAATTCTGTACTTGTTTTTTCGCGCAGGACAGCTAGTTCAGTAATTTTTGCCTGCTCTGAGTTTAACGCTGTCTGCGCGGATTCTGCTGTTCCTTTATCGCTTCTTAAGACCTCTTGCTGCTTGGTTATTTCTTGCTCTCTTGCTGTTTTCAGACCTGCAGCATTATCCCTAATATTCTCAACTGCTTTTATTTTTTCCTGTGTAATCTGCACTTCCGGAGCGAGCTTGAGGTCTTTAATAAGATAGCGCTCTAGCATTTCGCCCAACGTGATTTCTCTTGCCCGCATGAGTGCTATGGTGTCTGTTCTTGGATCACCTGACCGAGGACCTAAAACTTGCTGCAGCCTATCATGCATCCATAGTCCATCAAGCTGGGGGTGATCGCGCAGCAGCCACTCTTCTGCAGAGGCATCCAAAACGTGCTTGGGGATACCGAGTCCGTCATGGAAGAAAAGCATTCGTGCTTCCCGAAACCGCTGCATTTCTGCCCGCATACTCTCAGGCATCGTTTTGCTTTCGGCAGGTCTTCCAGAATCAAGCTTAAGGGGCTTGCGCCACCTGCGAATTATGCCCTTTTCTATAACATAATCATCTATATCTACCCCTGTCATTGCCTTCATATACTGTATCTCTGTTGCATCAGCCTTGATCGCTTCAAATTTCCAATGCCTGTATTCAGAAACGGTTTCCCCCGGCTCCCGACTGAAGAATCTTCGCTGATGCTCTATAGCTTCTTTTGGGTTGCGGTCCTTTACGCTTCTTGGGAATTCCCGCTCAGTCACAATGCCGTATGCCATTTCCTGAAGCGCAAGCTGGTGCTCAAGAAGCATTGCTGCTATCTCCCAACCACGAGGTTGTGAGAGAAACTGCTGTAATTTTCCCTCATCAATGAGACCTCGCTCGCCTCGCAGAGAATCAAGCAACAACTTGTCATATTTATGTCGCGGACTTCTTAAGATATCTGCATTCTCCGGATCTTCGCTCAGGCGGTGAAGTCTTGCGTAGTGATCACGAAGAAATATACGGTATTCTCTGATGGTGCTCTCAGGAATCTTGATATCCTCGACCAGCTCTTTTTTGATGAGCCACTTTCGTTTTTCAGGAGCAGGGTTTTTGAAAAACTCTCTCCGCTGAAACGTCAAACCAGGATTCGCAGCCGGCTTGGCATTGTTTTTTGCGCCACCTGCGCGTTTCTCAGCTCCGCCTCTTCCAGAGTGAAGCTGAGTCGTCATCTCAAGACTCATAGATAACTCCATAGTAGTTGATTCATATAGCTATTTCAACTATGATGAGTGTATGTCAGCAACTCTCGAAGGAGCACCTGCACAGCCCGCTCCAACCGAACTAAAACCAACAGTAGCTCCTGCACCAACCTCAGATAGAGGAACCAAGGATGCAGCCGCCCCCCCAACTCCTGAAGCAGAAAAAGTCGAGGTTTCTACAGAAAAAGTAAAACAACTCCGCTTTGAAGTTAAACAAGTTGGCGTAGCAAGTCTTAACCAACGAGGACAAGAGGCAGTCGATGCGTACCTTGAGGCTTCAAAAGATTTCCCACAGGAAAAATCACAGCGAGCGCAACATAGGGAAAGCTGGGAACGGGAACACCCAGGCGAAAGCGCTCTCGTGCATATGGACAACCTGCGCAATCTTGACGCAGAAACTCTTGCAAAAGAAGGAAGCTACAAACTCAATAGCGCAGACAGAAAAATAACCTTTACTGACAAAACTGGTGCAAAAAGACAAATAACAGAAATTACCGCAGTCAATGGAGATAAGCTTACTTGCGAAATTGCGGGATCGTCAGAGACAATATCTGTCTCGCGAGACGACGTTATTAACGCTCTCTTAGTAAGCGAGAGTCAACACATACTCGCCGATGGCACCCCAAACAAACCAGCAGTTATAGAAGACGCTACCCAACGAGGATTTGTTAGCTTGCATCTTCGTAGTTTGCAAGGAGAACAGATACTTGACTCGCTTGACCAACCAGGCACTGTAGCGCTTGATAAGTTAATTACTGATACAGCAAAAGAAATGGGGCTTATGACAACTGACGCTGCTCGAGCGCACATTGACCGCATCGCACCAAATACTGCTGGCATCCAGCGAACTACCGAAAACGCTTCGCAGCTTGATCAATGGGATTCGCTTCGCGATAGACTAGAAGGCCTAATTAATGGGAGGAATATTCTTGATCCCAATACGTTTGTTGAGGTCTTTAGCGCGACAGCGCCAGAACAGGTTACAAGACTAAGTCAGCAAATTAAACAACTACAACAAGCAGAAGGCAGCGTATCAGGCAAGGATAGGCACGCGTTGAGGGTGAGAATAAACGAACTGACTCTGCAAAGAACAATGCTTGAGCAACTTTCCACACCCGAAGGAAGAGCAACAATGACAGGCGCGATACAAGAAATTCAAGACGGCCTCGTTGATCCGAAAAATGCTCAGACTGCTATGCAGGCAGCGCTTGAAGGAAGAATTGATGACGCAGTTGGCGCGCTCCGACCAGAACTAAGAAGCGATACATCCAAGGATCTACAGTCAGGACTGACAAGAAAAGAAAGATTTGAAAAAGGCAAAAAGATTGGCAAAGGCTCTGCATACTCAATAATCCTTGCGCTTGCTGCAGGCGGCATGCTTTTTAAATCCGCTCTTGGCGAAGAACGCTAATTAGCTCCTCTTCTCAGGCAAATCTCACCTATGCCACTCACCTTTGACCCCAGAGAGTACTTGTAATTTATGGATCGTCACTCCATAAAATTTGACAAATTTATGGAAGATGGATTTATAGGGCAAAATATGCCATACTAACACTATGAAACAGGAAGAAAGAGCATCGCTCCCCCAGTCTTTTCGATCCTTTTTTTGGGACGTAGCATTTGAAAAGTTAGAGATCGAAAGAAGTGCACATCTTATTATAAAACGAGTATTAGACAAGGGGAATCTCTCTGCTATCCGTTGGCTCTTAAAAACCTATGGAAAAGATGAGATTAAAAAAGTGGTTATGGGTACACGGGATTTGGCACGTCCTACTGGTAATTTTTGGGCTGATATATTAGGGCTTGACAAAGAACAGGTACCATGTTTACAAAAGCCTTACTTCCCGATACACTTCGGGCTATCAAGCTAGTTTCAAGTATTCCTAAAATCCAAGAAGCATACCTTGCCGGAGGAACTGCTTTAGTGCTTCAGTTAGCGAGCCTTGCTGATATTGATGCTATGAAGATTCATGCAATTGAAAGAAGAGGAACGAGGCGAGACTTTGTCGATGTTTGTTTTCTTTCCAAAAAGTACACGCTTGAGCAGATGCTTGAGTTTTATCAAAAAAAATATGGCGTTTTGGAAGATCATTTGTATGCGATCCTCCGCGCACTCGACTATTTTGAGGATGCTGAGAAAGAGAGTGATATGCCCAAAATGTTAACAGAGGTTAATTGGGAAGAAGTAAAAGAGTACATACGTCGCGAGACATACCGTCTCGCACAAAAAAAACTACAGACTTGAAAATAATTTCGCTCCTTTTCACGCAAAACGCACCTAGTTACACTCACCTTTGACCCACTTTGATAATCTTGAAAAGGCAATTTTCACGTTATAGACTAAATTACTACATAAGTATATAGTCTGACAGCCTATGTTAATATCTCAAAACTCAAAACTCAAATCGCAAAACTACAACGCAAATGGCAAATCTTTAGACGTTAAAGTACGAGCATATCAATTTTCCCTAGAGATCATCGCTTTCGTCGATGTCTTGCCTAACAAAAGAGCTGTTTGGATTATCGTTGACCAATTAGTTCGCTCCGCTACCTCTATTGGCGCCAATATGATAGAAGCACAAGCAGGAAGCTCAAAGAGAGATTTTATTAAATTCTACGAGATCGCGCTAAAGTCCGCAAATGAAACCAAGTACTGGCTTTGCCTATTACGAGACACGGTTATTGCAGAAAAATCTCAATGCGATAAATTGCTGCAAGAAGCGACTGAGATAGGAAATATGGTCGGGTCAAGCGTTTTAACACTGAAAGGAAAAAACAGATTTTAGATCTAAGATGTAGATTTGACATTTGAGATATTAGATTTGAGATTGAAATATGGAAAACCATCCTATCCCCCAAGACGTTACGGGGTTTCAATTTAAATTGATCGGTAACATGACGGTCAAGCAGTTTGCTTTTCTGGCAGCCGGCGCTGTCCTGGCTGTTATCGCCTATTACACGCCGGTAACTGCGCTCTGGGCTGTCGTTGTCAAATACACGCTCGTTCCGGTCTTTGGCCTGACTGGCGCTGCGTTTGCCTTTCTGCCATATGAAGGGCGTCCTCTTGATGTCATGGTAAGTCATTTTGTTATGGCGCTTTTTAAACCAAATCAATATATCTATCACAAGTTGGGCGGAAGACTTGCATTTCTGCACTTTTCAACCCAACCAGTAGTTGCGCAAGCGCCAATTATGGTCAATGGTGTCCCTACTCTGCCTGTCCAGGTACCGCATGACCCAACCCACGAAGCAAAACTCCAAGCGCTCCTAAGTAGCCTACACACAACTGGTGTTGATCCAATCCCGCTTGATGAAAAAGAAAAGTATTATATGCAGGATTTGTTCGACAAGTCGCCGGTTGCCGCTCCTACGGCAATTCCCGTAGCACGACCTCAACCGACCCCACAGCCGGAACCAGTAACATCGCAGCCTATCCCAACTCCTGTCGCGACACCTGCCTCTCCCAAACCGTCATCCTGGCAAGACCTGGGTCTCCAAGCCAAAAGAGATTCTGGAGTAGTTCCGCAAAGCGGAACTCCCCAGAATGACGAACAAAAGACTGCGCCAGCACCAACGCAATCAGCGCCTGCAACGCCCCCCGTAACTGCCAATGCGGCAAAAGAGCTTGGCCTTCCCCACCTTCCCGACTCACCAAACCTGCTTATCGGCATTATCAAGGATTCACGTGGAAATGTCCTCGCGGGTATTCTTGTCGAAGTAAAAGACAAAGATGGCAACCCTGTTCGCGCCTTCAAAACCAACCAGCTTGGCCAATTCGCGTCAGCTACCCCACTTCCTAACGGCAGCTACACAATTGAGTTTGAGGATCCAAAGGCTGAACAAAAGTTTAGAGCTGTTAGCCTTACTGCTGATGGGACGATTTTACAACCGCTCATTATCGTTTCAATTGACGCGAGAGAGGAGTTGAGAAAGGAGCTCTTCGGTTGATCCGAATTTTTCCAAATGAAATTAATCCAAATGTATCCGAACTTTAATACGACCAAACTAGTCTACCCTGAGCTAAGCTACAAAATCGTAGGTATTCTGTTTGAAGTTCACAAAAGACTCGGAGGAGGTTTTGAAGAAAAATATTACCAAAAAGCAGTCGAGAAATTGCTGAAGGACAATGGTATTGAGTATGACAAAGAGTTAATGGCAAACATAACGTTTGCAAGCGACACAATAGAAAAGTATTTTCTTGATTTTCTCATTGAGAAGAAAATTATCCTTGAACTCAAAACAGTACCCACACTTCTACCAATTCACTTTAAGCAAGTCCGCTCATACTTAAAAGTAAAACAACTTGAGTTAGCAATATTAGCAAATTTTAGAGGTCAAAGCTTGGTCTACGAAAGAGTTTTAAATAAGATTTCGGATTAATTCGGAATATTATCATTCGGAGAAATTAGGATATGAAAAAGTCTGCCCAGAAAGCCCACGCGACTACCCAAAAATTCACTGAAATCGTCGACATCGTTGATGATATGGTCTTACTTGAGGGGAATAGCGCCTGCCTTATCATAGAGGTGACCGCAAGTAACTTTGCCCTGTTATCAAAAAGGGAGCAAGATGCCAAAATTTACTCCTACGCAGCGCTTCTTAACTCACTCACCTACCCGATCCAGATAGTGATTCGGAATAAACGCGTTGATATCTCGTCTTACTTAAAAATGCTTGATGAGCAGCAGAAGCAGACACAAAATCCCCTTCTCGCGAGTCACATCAAGCTCTATCGGGATTTTGTCCAGCAAATGGTACGCGTCAACGTCGTCCTCAACAAAATGTTTTATATTGTCATTTCCTTCTCAGCGCTCGAAGCAGGCATCACCGGCGTTGCCAAAGGCGCTAAAAAAGGCGAGGAATCCAAACAGGAAATGCTTCAGTTTGCGAAAAAAACACTTGAAACAAAAGCAGAATCGTTACTGTCGCAATTAAGAAAGCTTGCCGTCGCGGCAAAAGTCCTTAAGCAAGAAGAGCTTATCAAATTGTATTATGACATTTATAATCAAGATGTTATTTCATCAGACGTCTACGACGCAGTCAATAGTCCATTCGTCAAACCAGCAACGTGAGACCTTGACGATAGATGATAGAGGGTTGAAGATAGTATTTTGAGGATCGATGGTAGATGATAGATTTTTCTATCTTCCACTTTCTATCTTCTACAACTACCTTCTATTTTCTACCATCTACCGTCTGCTAAGACGCTAGGAATTATCTATATGGGTTTATTTGGTAAAAAGAAAAAAGGGCTAAATCAACCGGCTCAACAAACCCTTAAGGGCCTTGCGACGCTTGAGAAAGGCATGGTCTCTCTGTCTGATGTCATAGCACCCTCCTCAATTGAAGTTGATTTTCGCTATATCAGAGTCGGTGATCGCTACTGCACAACTCTTTTCGTCGTTGGCTACCCTCGCTACGTCTCTGCCAACTGGCTGCAACCGCTTATCGACTATGATCACACGCTTGATATTGCGATGTTTTGCTATCCCACGTCTTCAGCAGATGTGCTGGATGATCTTAAAAGAAAAATTGCCGAGATGGAAGCGACAATTGAATCTGAAAGCAAAGCGGGACGAGTCGCTGATCCAAAAGTCGAGGCAGGGCTCGAAGACGCAATATCGCTTCAGGAAGAGCTCGCCAAAGGCGTTGAGCGGTTTTTCCAATTTTCCTTTTACGTTACCATCTCATCAGACGCACTTGATGAGTTAAAAGACGCAACCAAACACCTCCAGACAACTCTCTCCTCCCTTCTTATGACCGCAAAAAGTGCAACCTTGCAAATAGAAGAAGGGTTCAAATCAACCCTGCCTATCGGCCAGGACAGGCTCTATATCACCCGCAACATGGACACGACGTCTCTTGCCTCAACTTTCCCCTTTACGTCCGCTATTCTTACCCAAAACAGAGGCGTTCTCTATGGCATCAACGCGCAAAACGGCTCACTTATTGTCTTTGATCGATTCTCTTTGGAAAATGCCAATGAAGTCGTCTTGGGAAAATCAGGTGCAGGAAAATCCTATCTTATCAAACTTGAAATTATGCGCCAGTTTATGCTCGGCGCCGAGGTTATCGTCATTGACCCTGAGGGGGAATATAGGACCCTGACCAACACCCTTGGCGGCGAGGTGGTCGAATTTAGCCCATCATCGCCTGTGAAGGTAAATCCTTTTGACCTCTCAGAGCTGTATGAAGAAGGTGAAAATGAGCTGGGCTTAAAGATTCTTTCCCTTCATGGCTTAATGAAGATTATCATGGGCACCCTTGATGCTGAACGGGATGCGATCTTGGATCGGGCACTCGTTGAGACCTACAACCAAAAAGGCATAACGCCTGATCCGGCAACGCAGAAAAAAGAACCCCCTTTGATGGAGGATCTCTACAAAACATTGCTGGGCATGGAAAATGAGGCTGCCAAAGAAATGGCCTTACGATTGGAAAAATTCATCAAAGGGTCAGCTGCCGGCATTTTCAACCAAGCGTCAAATTTTGACATCGTCAATCCTTTAACGGTTTTTGACATCAAGCGCCTTGAGGACGAGCTGCGACCAATTGCCATGCATATTATTTTGGATTTTGTCTGGACAAAGGTCAAAAAATCACTCAAAAAGCGCATCCTTATCTTGGATGAAGCCTGGTATATGATGAAGTATGAAGATTCTGCAAGTTTTGTCTTCTCAATCGCCAAGCGCTCACGAAAATACTATTTGGGTTTGACAACGGCAACACAAGACGTTGAGGATTTTCTCTCAACCAACTACGGCAAGGCAGTCTTGACCAATTCCTCAATCCAGATACTTCTCAAACAAGGCGCAGCAGAGGTAGACCTTGCAGCGCAAACTTTCTACCTTTCAGAAGGAGAAAAAGAGTTGCTGCTTTCTGCCGATATCGGAGAAGGATTGTTCTTTGCCGGCCAAAATCACGTCGCAATGAAGGTCATTGCAGCGCCATTTGAACACGAGCTTATAACCTCAAACCCAGAAGAAGTGCTCAAAAGACAACAGCAGGCCGCAGCTGAAGCGGTTCCGCAGGCGCCAGCACCCCAAGTACAAACGCCTGTGTCCCCTCCGGCAGCGCCAAACCCACCTCCTAC
>CAZSQB010000028.1:0-11847 GCA_964608945.1 uncultured Gammaproteobacteria bacterium | reverse complement strand
GCGCAAGTCTTCTTTCATTCGCCACACTTATTCCGTCAGGTTTGGCGGGCTTCCTCTTAAAGAAAAAAATCAAATAAGATCATCTGAATCCCTGATCTTTCAAAAATAGGACGTTTCGGTTATAATACGATCGAATATGGCATCCTCAACAATAAAAAGAGAGCAAGACGGGACCATCATCCTTACGATTACTATCCCAACAGATGAAGTTAAAAAAACCCAGCAGGCGGTCATGGAGAATGTGGTCAAAAACGCCGACCTTCCGGGATTTCGTAAAGGGAAAGCGCCAAAAAAGCTGGTTGAGGAGAGTATTAGCCCACAAAGACTATCTGAAGAGACCCTCAAAGAACTATTGCCCCAAGGATACATGGAGGCAGTCAAAACGCATAGCCTTCGACCAATTATGAACCCGAAGATCCACGTAGAAAAGCTTGATGATCCTTCGACAAGCTCAGGACAAGGTGGCAAGGACTGGGTATTCACCGCAACGACTGCAGAAATGCCACGGGTGACGTTGAGAGACTATAAAAAGGCCATAAAAGACGTTACTGCAAAGAGTAAAATCGTACTTCCAGGCAAAGAGCAAAAAGAACCAAGCATGGATGAGATTATGAAAGCCTTTCTTGAGCAAGTCGAGGTTACGCTTCCAAAAATACTCATTGACCAGGAAGCAGATCGGCTGTTAGCCCAAACGCTTGATGAAATAAAGCGGCTTGGCCTGACGCTTGACCAATACCTGGCCTCAACTGGCAAATCACCTGAACAGCTAAGAGCCGAATACGAAGCAAAAGCATCTGCAGATATGAAATTTGAGTTTGCCCTTCAGAAAGTATCTGAAAGTGAAAAAATTACTGTTGGCGAGAAAGAGATCGATGAAGCGCTCCAGAAAGCAAAAGATCCGCAAGAACGGGCCAACCTAGAGAAAAATCGATATCTCCTTGCAAGTATCCTCCGACAACAAAAAACGCTTGATTTTTTGAAAAGTTTGTGATAGGCTGCGGCCAGAGGCTATGTTAGGAATAAAATCAAAACCAAAAATCAAAAAATACGGGGAAAAAAACTCCATTGAAACCCTCAAGAACGAGGTAACAGGGCTAGGAGAAGGGGCTGTCTCGTCAGTTAAGTCAGACCTCCTCCAAGATGGCATGCATGACTTCTGGAACCAGCTTCTGCAAACCGAGAAAAAAATAAAGGATCTCCATGGCGAATTGAGCGAAGGACAAGAGCTTGACGTTGCCTCCTTAGAGGGAAAATCCAAACACAAAGTCGATATTGACCCTGGCCTTGAATACGGCAAAGAATATACAAGGGGAATTCTTCATTATCAGGAACAAGCAACACGCGTTGAGTCACACGAAATTAAGCAGCAGGTCGAGCAAATTATGGTCGAGCTCAAACGACTCGTCGATACCTCAACGGTACTTGAGGCACAATTTCAGGAAGTTGCAACCGAGCATGTATCTGTGAAAGCTGGCAAATACCATCTTAATTTCTTTGAATGGATGTTAACTGTTATTCGATCGGCAAGGGAAAAAATTGACGACTCGGGCGCCTGGCTACAAGCAATCGCGAGCAAAAAAGGCAAGAAGCAGTACTGGGCGATGTTCAAAAAACACGGTACGACATTTGGCCTCTCCAACGAACGCGTCGTCGCCACGCAGACAGGGTAATGTTGCCGATAGCGCCGCAGAACAAAACGCGAAAGATAGGATTTGCAAAACGGTCTGCTTGTAAACTCATAGTAAGTTTAGTAGAATGCAGTTCGTGGAGAAGCTTGTACCAGCTGTGGTAGAAAAGTCGGTTCCTGAGCCTATACATCCTCATGCGGAGTTTATACAGCGCTTGAGTCATGCGACCGTGCCTGAAATGAGTGGAATAGTTTATGATGCACTTGGAGCAGTACTGCCAGAACAGCCTACGTCTGGGTCGCTTTATGAAACAATGACCAGACTAGTCGCACTTCTCCCACAACGACCTCCAGTTGCAAAACAGTATGAGTTGCAACAAGCAATCACAGGTAATGATGTATCTCTTGCAAAGGCCGCTTCAGAAGTCTCATTATTCTTGCATATGAAATCTATCTTGGCAGCGATACGCCCATACCTCTCCGATGAGGGAGCAGATAATGACGATATCCTTCAAGAGGCTATAGAAGGTGTGCTTGAGATTCTCCCGCAGCTGAAAACGACAGCTCAATTGCCATGGCAAATTCATGGCCACGCTCGGCAAGTGGCAGAAAAGCATGTGAGTATAAGAGAGAATGTTCCGCAAGGGATGGTGCGACAAAACGCCTATAGAGATATACAAAGAGAATTGCATGGGTCGATGCGGCAGTATCCTCAAGGTATTGCTCAAAAGCTGTTAGATGAAATTATTGAAGATAAAAGCAAAACATATGGTATTAGTCCAAATACAATACGCGCCTATTATGAATTTCTCGCATGGGTTAATGACCAAGCAAAGCGGGTCGAACCTGACGCACTTGAAGAGGTTTGGGACGGCTTACGGCAAAGAGAAATTAATGAGTCTTTAGATGTTTTATCGCGAAGAGAAAGATTGGTCATTGAGTTACGTTTTGGCCTTGGCAACAATGATCCACATACACTTAGTGAAACAGGAGAGGCAGGAGGATTTTCACCTGAGAGAGCTCGACAAATAGAATATGAGGCTCTTAATAAATTACGACGACTTGGTGGAGACCGGTTGTACTCTTACTACGAAGAATTATAACTCCAACTTCGTAAGGCTACTCTTACCGTTTTCTTATATTTTTCATATAGTATACTACACTAGTATATGCAGAGAGGTATTGCCACCTTCACCCTCGATACAGGTGTTTGTCCACCCTGGCTTTTTCAGCACATGGTAATACTCGTGCATAAAAGATACCCCTTGAATTTTTTTGTTGAGCTGCTAAAATAATAATATGCAGTTTAAGGCAATTTCTATTATTACAATTATTGACCTCTCTGAGGGAGGATCGTCCGCGTAGTAGCAATCAAACTTACGCGAACAGCGAACCTCCCAGTCCGGGAGGTTTTTTTATGGGAAATACTATTGAAACATATCAACCCAAACTCCGTGCTATGCATGCGACGCTTATCGCAGGCACATTTATGGAAAAACTAGCGAACGGACTTGGGGTCTCAGAAGAAACTTTTACCAAGGATGTTTCTATATTGTATGCCCGATCTCTGCATTTAGATCGGGTTCATGCAAGGCAAGCGGTCGTTAGAAATGTAGTTGACAGTTGGAATCAATCCGAAGATAGTCCTTACAAACCTCATTCAGACGTACTGCGAGAAGGCACGGTGTACCTTGCGGCTCGAGCTGCTCACGAAATGGGGAAGAAATATCCATTTCTTAAACCCAATATTGAGTCGTGGTGGCTGCAGGCTGCTACAGGCATTATAGGAGGAGAGCGGGTTGTTGAAAAAGACGGTCAAACCTCCATACATCCGATTGCTTCAGATGGATTGTTCCATAACAACCGCGTAACTCGTGATAGGGCTACTACTCGCTACGGAGAACTCTTGGTGGAGCTTGAATCGCAAGACTCTATGAACCTAAGTGGCCGCAGCGAGACAATCTTTGAACAAGAGGAGACTGCGGCTTAGTACTTTAGCCTTACACCTTCGAGATGGAGCTTTAAACAAAAATTATTAAGTCTGCGCATAGTTGACAAATAGATCAGATGTTTGTAGAATAGAAAAAAGTATGAGTTTACAAGCAAATCATTCCATTACATGCTACGTCCGCCCTTTTACCCTTATGGGGTGCGGGCTCGTAGTGTGAGTTGCGTTGCAGGCATTACGAACCCGCCAGAAGAGGCGGGTTTTTTTATGGTCTATGAGCGAACGAATCAAACCTATCAGTCAAGGAAAGGCCACGGTGAACCGAGTTTCAAGCGGAGATCAATCCTTGTTTTCAAGTTGGGATTCGATATTCAAGCTCTCAGGCTACCGCAAAAATGGGGGCAGTGCACCAGTGGATCATCAATTCCACCTCGCAGATGGATTTGGAAAACGAAACGATAATGGGACTGGCTTTAGCCTAACGAATGAAGCCTATCGCTATCGAGACGGAAAAGAAATTCAACCTGCCTGGTTTGCAATCACTGAGCAATGGCCAGTCTTCCCGGTCTTATCCACAGTCCCATACAGGATAGGCTCACTTATCGGAGAAAGGTTCGAGTCATTTGCCGGTGATTCAGCGCAAGCGCTATCTTCCTTACCGGATGAGGAAAAAACGGCCGTGGAAGCGGCAATGGAGGCACTTGGCTATGCGCCTCGTGTACCTTCAAATACAGATGATATCTATGAGTTGTTAACAGCAAGCTCTTCGTATGGCATAGCTGATGAGGGAAGACGAAGTGGTACAGACTATAATTTCGCGGAAATTGAGACTGTCCAGTGGAGAAGTATGCAACGACTCTACGCTGAGACAGCTGCTTTGTTGCCGGCAGGTGGAAAAAAAGGATTAAAAGCTCGGTTCAAAGACATTATTGACCCTCAGGGCGAATACTATCCCTTAATTAAGGATAAACCTTTTTCCCAAGCAGCCGAGGCGCTATTCCTTCATATTGCAGCAAAAGTTGAGGAAATAAGTAGTGTAGCAACTGGAGAAATAACGTCTGAGGATACGTCCGCCTACTTCCAGCTTATCTCCGCTGAAGGAGAGACAAATGGTAACCCTGATGCATTTCTTTTCTTAGACTGGTATCTGCAAAATCGAGAACTGTACACCATGGCGCACAATGAGGTGTCTGATGAGATATCACAAAAAGGAGGAAATCCTATCCATTCAGTCTCTGCGCAAAGAGGAGAAACGCCGTTCTGGGTGATTGTCGCAGGTGAAAAGCACAAACTATTTTTGCAGGAAAAAGAAGTGATCATATCAAAGAGAAATGGAAATGAAACGGAAGAAACGGTTCTTTCTGTTAGGACCTTGCCCACCACCCATGAAGCACTGGGAGCATTACTGGCAACAGAATATAAAGGGAAGGCGGTGACTGTTATCCCAACTGCGATCGGCCTAGCATTGCATTTTCGAGCAGGGGGAGATTTACTTCTCCCAGAGCACGGATCAAACTATATCCCGCAGGTGAACAGAGTCTATGAACGACTGTTGCTTCTTGCGAACAGAGCACAAACAGAGACACTTTTGCCGCAAAATGACATTATCAGAGTGCATCCGCATGCGATCGCTGCTTTGCCTGATGGAAGACTGCTACGCCTTCCTTGGCATCTACGGGATGCGTTTCCTGTTGACAGGGAAGGGTTTACCACAACTGACGAGATAAAAACATCCTGGCAGACTGTTGTTAAAGAGCGAAGACAGACAATTGATCACGTAAAAGAAGCAGGTTCAACCTTCGAAAAGGCCAGAATACTCTTCCAGGAAGGAGAAGCTGCATTGATTGATAATATCGTATACAGGCTAGAGGGTATCTCCGAAAAAGAAGCTGCAGTCAAGCCTGCAACTGCGACTTTCATGGACGCGTTTAAAGCAGGACTTGATAAAAAGGATCTCAAACAATTAGGCGCAATCTCCGCCTACATCCGGGGCCAAAAAGACGAAGTACCAGATAATTCACTCATAGTGGAAAAAAGAGAAGAAATTGAAGCTTTACGAGCGCAATTTCAGAAAATAGCAGCATTGGCAGAAGGGAAAGAGGCTGACGAGCAGGTTTTAAAATTTTTCGTCGCGCTTCGGGCCCGACAACTGGACGCGAGCGTCGAATCACTAGAGTATTTTGACTCTCGACCATCACTTTTGACTACGTATCTGCTCTTTGAAAATGAGGGGGTGCGAGATATTGTGAACGGATCCGAAGCGTATCGCGAAGAAACGCCAAAACCAATACAAAAAGCTTGGTATGTTGCAGAGGGGAATAAAATCATGGTTGTGCTTGACAAAGCCGGTGAAAACTCGCCGACGAGAAAAAAAATCGCGCAGAGAATTGCCAGAAATCTTTCAGAGGATAGCTTCGATACCGCAATGGTGCTGACACCAACTGATAATCCTGAGGCTGACTTTCGCATGAACCAAGTATGCTTAGATGCATCTGTTGGCGGCATGTGTGGAAATGGTGTGCGGTCTGCCGCTCGCTTTGCCCACGAGCAGTGGGGAATGGAACGCGTCCGACTGGTTACAGAAACGGGGGAAATCGTCGAAGGATTTTTCGATGGAGAGCATTACGGTGCCGTCCTGCAGGCAACACCACTCTCAAGAGAAACCGTAAATCAGTTTGGAGGACTTTTGACCGACGAAGCAATCGTTGCTGTGACTGAAGAAACAGGCTTGAAAGAGCAAATACAACAAGCAATTGACACTGTAGCCTACGAGCAGGAAGCAGTAACAATTCTCTCAATCGCTTCTATTTCAGGAGAACCGCATGTTGTTCTGTCTGTTCCGTATCTTGATTTTATTCCCCTTAACGAACTTACCGAAATTGCAACGGCAATAAATAAGACGGGGACATTTCCACAGGAAACAAACGTCACTTTTGTTACGCAAGATGGGAAAGAGTTTTATATCGCAACGCACGAACGAGGTGGACCAGGTATTACAGGAGCATGTGCAACAGGCGCAGTGAGCGCTATGTCCGTCCTAAAAGAATATGGACATACCGATGTCACTTTTAGAACTCCTGAAGGGCACTTGCGTGTTGAACATGACGGAACATCATATATTGTACGAGGGGAGGTGGCTGGGGCATTATGAAAATACTATCCACCCTTGAGGAATACTGGAGCATACCACTTGCAGAGCGGAGACGTTACTCTGTTGGGGAAGAACTCTCGACAAGTTACCCAATCAACGACACAAAAGAACAGTTAATTTCTGTACCGGAGTTATTCAAAAAACATGGAATACAGCTCCTCTACGAACCGCCAAAGGAGATCGCGGAGATAGATCAGGAACTTCTGCTACGGGAAACTGCGGCAATCCGCCTTTTGCAAGCTGCAAAAATTCTTCCACGAGGCTATATATTTAAGGTCTCTGAAGGATATCGACCTTTATGGTTTCAAAAAATGGAATTTGACCGTATTTTTTCCGAGATGAAGAAAAAATATCCTCGCTGGCCAGAGAAAAGGGTATGGGAGGAGACAACTATGTATATAGCAGACCCTGAACTCTCCCCACCTCATAGTTCTGGCGGAACCTTCGATTTGACCATAGCCGATGTGAATGGTGTGGAGCTTAACATGGGAAACCCGCTCAACTCAGTTGATACAAAATCTCATACGTTTTCTAAGGATGTGAAAGGACAGCAAAGAGCCAATCGTATGTTGCTGTTTGCTTTGCTAACTGATGTTGGCTTTGTCAATATCCCGAGTGAATGGTGGCATTACTCCTATGGCGACCAATACTGGGCAATTTATCACCAGAAGCCACACGCGCTTTACGGAAAGGTTGATACAAGCAAATAATTATGGAACGACTGGTACATGTATCACCGCTTGAAGTACTTCCGCGACAGGAGAGTTCTTCTGCCATTATTCCTGGGGCAATAGAACAAATAGGAAAAACTGAACCAGTAGTCAGAAAGCCTCGCTATGATCTTGTTATCATGGATTTTCACGGCACAATGACCGATCACCAACTTCGCCTTATCCGTGCCTACCATCACGCCGCACATGATGCACTTGGTATTCATCTAGGAAAAGAGGTCTATCAAGAGGCTTTGACTCGACCTGCATTGAGTAAAAACCCGCAAGAGAAAAAGATCGGAGAAACTCCTCTTTCGGGTCAATCGAATAAGAAATTTCTAGCAAGTAAATTTGCAGGAGTAGATGCTGAAGCTATCGCAAGATTAGTGGCAGCATATGATGAGTATATGAGGAATATCTATATCCCTATTCCCAATATGCCACAATCCATTCGCAAGCTCATTGAAGAAGGCGTTGAAGTTGCTATGTTGACAAATGGAGGCAACAGAGAAGTCATTCAAAGCGAATTAGAAAAATGGGGATTTCCAACCTTATCTGCAGATTTATACAGTTACCATATTACGGGAAAACGGAAACCAGACATACAAGCGGTAGAGTATATTTTTAATGATTACCGCCAGAAAGGACAGGATTTCACTACGGAAAGAACACTTATGGTTGGGGACTATTTTGAAGATGTTGTAACGGCGCGCAATGTTGGAATGGATTCAGTGCTAGTTATGCGTGGTCCTGGATGGGAAACGGTTGAGCTACGGGATCCTAAACCAACGTATATTATTACAGATGCGCGGGATATTGTGCGTGTTGTGCATGGAGAATTCCCCCCAATACGCGAGGATCAAATCGAAGTCTACGTGCCACCAGTGTTATGGAAAAGAGAAGATTGGAATCCGAGGAACGGTGTAACTGTGTTTGAAAGAAAGGCTTCGTAAAATTGTATTCACTTGCCGAATTTGTTACAATCAAGGCTGCTTTCGAGTCCATAGCTCAGCGGTAGAGCGCTTCGTTGACATCGAAGAGGCCGATGGTTCGATCCCATCTGGGCTCACTTAAAATTCATGTCACTTACTTTTTATGACCCACGACAAGGCATATCAACTACTTACTAAGCATTTGCATAACAAAAACCTCATCAAGCATTCGCTGGCTGCGGAAGAAGCGATGAAGGGGATTTACAAACGGCTAAACCCAAACGGTAATGCTAGCGATGAGGAGATTTGGGGCATAACTGGGCTTTTGCATGATATTGATTATGAGATTGCGCAGCAAGAAAACAAACTAGACCAACACGGCATGCTTATTTTTGATCGCGAACCAGATACGATTCCAGAAGATATTGCTCACGCAATACGTGCGCACAATTATCACAGCACTAAAACCATGCCTGAATCGCCGATGGATTGGGGGATAACGTGCGCGGATCAACTGACTGGACTTATTGTTGCAGCTGCATTAGTTCACCCTGAAAAGAAATTGTCGCCTTTAACTCCTGAATTTATTATGAAACGGATGAATGAGAAATCATTTGCCAAAGGCGCAGTGCGCGAGCCGATACTAATGTGTGAGGAGAAACTCGGCATACCTTTGCAAGAATTTATCGCAATTGTCCTCAAATCTATGCAAGCCATCGCTCCGAAACTAGGGTTATAGCTCTTTTTTCAAGTTTTTCAAGGTCCGTCCTTGCTTTAAGGACGGACCTTATACAGAAACGAGCCAATAAACCTGATCTTATTCGATCTTTTTTGTACTGTTGACAATGACTGGCGCAAAATATAAAGTAAGGTAACTATGAGCAAGGCACAAAATGACGAAAAAGATAAAAAACTTACTGATAGCCTAAATCGGCTGACAAACAGAATTGAAGAAGCAACTGTTGATATTCACGAGATGAAGCGTGACCTAAAGTTTGTAAATCTCAGACTTCATGGAGTTGAAACGAACACTGAAATAACTAAGATTGATATAGAAAAAGTAAGAAATGAAGTTGGTAAAGTGTCACAAAGTACTGATGACCTGATCGGCTTGTCTAAAGAGATACTTTCCAATATGGTGACCCGTGACGAATTTGAAAACCTTTCTCACCGTGTCAGCTCACTTGAGCATACTGCAAAAACTTCCTAGGAAACAACTTCTGCTTTATAACCAATCGTGAATTTGCTATAGTACAACTATTATGAATAGTAAGGATAGCCAAAAGGAGGAAAACAAGAAAAAAGACCATAAACAGATTGGTCAGGAACTTGAGTTGTTTTTTACACACGACATCGCACCGGGAGCTCCATTTTGGCTGCCCAAAGGAATGGTTATATTTAAAGAGCTTGAAAAATACATCCGCGAACTTACCCAAAAAGCAGGCTATCTTGAAACATCTACACCAATCATGGTGAAAAGCCAGCTATTTAAAGAGTCAGGCCACTGGGAAAAATTTGGCGAACACAATATGTACAATCTGTCCTTATGGGAGCCAGAAGAAATTGAAGAAATCAAACAGCTAGTCGAAATGCATATTAAAAATAACTCAGCGTTACAAGAGAAGATCCTAGAAACTGCTACTCCTAATATTGTAACTATCGATTATCATGGCGAAAAACTGAACGTGCCTATCGTCAACGCAAGACAACAAAAAGAAGGGCTTGTATATTCCATTGAACTACCTACTAACTATTCACTTAAACCCATGAATTGCCCTGAATCAACACTGCTCTATAGATTTAGAACAAGAAGCTACAAAGAACTTCCTCTACGATTCTCAGAAATAGGTAGACTGCATAGAAGGGAAAAATCAGGCGAGGTAAATGGACTCTTACGAGTCAGACAGCTCACTATGGATGATGCGCATATTTATGCGACCGAAGATCAGATATTTAAAGAAGTTTCTGCAATCTTAGATATGATGATTCAGTTTTACGGAAATTTTGGCTTTGAGTATGAATTTAGATTCGCAACAAGACCTGAAACGAGAGCTGGGAGCGATGAAGGGTGGGATAAAGCGGAAAAAGACCTCGCTTTGGTTCTTAAAAAGAAAGAAATTAAAGCCGGTGACAAAAAGGGTGATGGTGCATTTTACGGACCAAAGGTTGACGTACATATTAAGGATTCACTCGGACGCGAGTGGCAGCTAGCAACTGTTCAATTGGATTTTCACCAACCAGAAGCGTTTAAACTCGTTTATATTGATACAGACGGAAAAGAAAAACGTCCGGTTATGATTCATCGAGCAATTTTTGGCTCTTTTGAGCGATTTATTGGCATATTGACCGAACATTATCAAGGCGCATTTCCTGCTTGGCTTGCGCCAGTGCAGGTTGTGCTCTTGCCGATTGCCGATAGGCACAACGAGTACGCAAGAGGAGTTCACGAGCAACTGATAGCCGCCGGGATCAGATCGGAGCTTAATGACCGACAAGGGACGCTACAAAACAAAATTCGCGAGGCTACTTTACAAAAAGTGCCCTTTATGGGTATAATAGGGGACAAGGAAATAGTCGAAAAGGCTATTTCTGTTCGTGAAAGAAGCGGAAATGATCTTGGTAAAGTTGACATTTCTCAATTTTTACACCAGTTAAAAGAACACATTGATAAAAAGACATAAAAGAAAACCTGAGCAGAGAAAGTTTTATCGGACGAATGAGCGCATCTTCGCATCTCAGCTTCGTGTTCTGGATGATGAAGGGAAACAAATTGGGCTGTTGTCAAAATTTGAAGCGCTTCGACAAGCACGAGAGTTGGGATGGGATTTGGTAGAGATAGCGCCGATGGCAAAGCCGCCGGTTGCAAAAATAATCGATTTTAAGAAATTTTTGTATCAGGAAGAAAAGAAGAAGCGGGAAGAGAAGAGAAAAGCTAAGGTTTCTGAGACGAAAGAAGTGAGATTGAGTCCATTTATCTCAGAACATGACTTACAGGTCATGATAAAAAGGGCTCGAGAATTTTTGGAGGATGGCGACAAAGTACGAATCGTTTTGAAATTTCGAGGGCGCCAGATAACGCATCCTGAGTTTGGACATGATGTTATGCGAAAACTTATAGACGCTGTGAATGATGTATCAAAGATTGAACGGGAACCGCATTTTGAAGGGAATCAATTGGTTGGCCTTATCGCGGTAGAAAGGAAAAAATCACATGCCGAAACTAAAAATAAAGAGATCAGTGGCCAGACGGTTTAAAGTCACCAAAACTGGAAAGGTGATGTTTGGTCATCAATATGGGAGTCATTTAAAATTGCACAAGTCAAAGCGGCGAATTCGACGACAAAAAGAACCAGCTGTGATGACAGGACTTTTTGCGAAAAAGATAAAGAAAATGCTGGGAGCAGCATAACACAAGATATTAAGCAATTAAGATATTGAGATATTAAGTAAAGTACCCTTCACCTAATATCTTAGTATCC
>CAZSQB010000027.1:0-11919 GCA_964608945.1 uncultured Gammaproteobacteria bacterium | reverse complement strand
GATAAAGAAACAAAAATTCGCGCAACAAACGCCCGCTTTGACGCAATGAAAATTTTCTACAACAAATATTATGCAAGAAAATATCCAAAGCTAGTTAACTGGGCGGTTATGAAAGCGATCGGCTTCAAACAGACAAAATCTCTCCGGGCAATCCACAAATAAACGAAATCTGCTCTTTTTGCTGTGTGTTATACTTAAGAACATGAAAAAAGACGGTGTGCATTACCTCAATGACAACTGGGTTACAACAGAAGATGCAAAGATTTCAGCGTTTGATTTATCTGTTGTCCGCGGTTATGGCATTTTTGATTTTCTCAGAACGTATGGTAATAAACCATTTTGTCTAAAAGAGCATATTGATCGACTCTTTTCTTCTGCAGCCTTGTTATCCATAAAAGTCCCAAAAAGCAGAAAGCAAATAGAAACAATCGTACGAGACGGGATACAGAAGAACTCATTCACTGAGACGGCGATAAAAATTATTGTCACCGGAGGGGAAAGCGAAGACTCTGTCACACCGGGAAAACCATCTTTTATTGTTCTTTTTACAAAAGCACCAGAATATCCTGCATGGTTTTATACAAAAGGAGTAAAGGTTATAACGAGTCACCATAAGAGGGTTCTTCCTCAAGTTAAATCGCTGAATTATTTCCAGGCAATTCATGAGCTTAGGAAAGCAAAAGCTCTTGGCGCAAAAGAAGTGCTGTATTTTGATCCAGAACAGGGGATAACAGAATGCACAAGAAGTAATATTTTCTTCGTAAAGGGAAATGCGCTTATTACACCGAAAGAGGAGGACGTTCTACACGGAATAACAAGACGAGTTGTCATAAAGATTGCAAAAGAGTTATCTATTCCCGTTACTGAGGAAAAAATTCCTCATGATAGCTTCAAACGCTTTAGTGAAGCGTTCATCACCGCTTCAACTGTAGAGGTGTTACCAGTCATGGAGATTGATGATAAAAAAATTGGCGATGGAAAACTTGGAAGAATAACAAAGCAAATAATGATGAAATTTAAAGAAAAGACTGCTTCGTAAATTGACCATCCTTCGTCTACTGCTGTGCTATACTGTGTGCGTATGATCCGTTCGACTCCCTTCAGTCGCTCAGGATCATAGTGTGAACTATGAGAATTGGGATTGACGGCAGGCTGTGGAGCGAGACAGGTATTGGGAGGTATATTAGAAATTTAGTTACCAATCTTCAGGATATTGATGAGGAAAATGAGTATGTCCTTTTTGTCAAACGTTCTGATGTCAAAAAAATCAGAAACGATGAATCAGATGTCCAGATAAAAGACAACTGGAAACTCGTCCTAACTGATATTCGTTGGCATACGTTTGAGGAGCAGATAAAACTTCCTCATATTCTGAAAAAAGAACAACTAGACCTCATCCACTTTCCTTATTTTTCAGTACCAATTTTTAATGCTCTGCCATTTATTGTTACCATCCATGATCTTATCATTCATCATTTCCCAACTGGTGAAGCATCTACCTTGACGCCGATGGTGTATAAAGCAAAATTACTAGGGTACAAATTTGTTATTCAACAAGCAGCGAGAAAGGCGAAAACAATTATTGCAGTTTCAAAAGCAACCAAGCAAGAAATTATTGATCACCTATCTGTTAAGAAAGAAAAAATTGCAGTTATTTACGAGGGTGTGGATAGACACGTCGTCAATGCACACCCAAAAATAATTATCAGTGAGCCATATTTTCTTCATGTTGGCAATGTGTACCCGCATAAGAATATGGAGCGGCTTATGATCGCCTTTCGACAGGTCTTTTTTAATACACCAGTAAAACTCGTCATCGTAGGGAAGGAAGATTTTTTTACGAAGAGACTAAAAGATTTTGTTCAAAAAAAACAACTCGATAGCCATGTGATCTTTACTGGAGAAATTTCAGACAGTGAGTTAAGTAGTCTTTATCATCACGCGCTTGCATTGGTTTTGCCCTCTCTTATGGAAGGCTTTGGCTTGCCAGCGCTTGAGGCAATGGCGAATGATTGTCTGGTGGTCGCGTCAGATATCCCGTCTTTACGTGAGATTTGTATGGATGCTGCAGTCTACATTGATCCAAAAAACCCTGATGATATAGCAGAGAAACTGCAGCGCGTTGTCGCACAGTCAAAAAGCCACTTCGCCAGACAGCGGTCGCTTGGGGAACAGAGGATTCGCAATTTTTCTTGGAAAAAAATGGCTCATGAAACACTCAGAGTTTATGAGGGTAGCATTGGTATATGATCGTGTGAATAAGTGGGGAGGGGCTGAGAGGGTTCTGCTTGCTCTTTCGGAAATATTTCCGGATGCTCCATTATATACATCTGTTTATAATCCAAAAAAAGCTTCTTGGGCAAAAAAGATCTCAGTTCGTACGTCTTTCCTCCAACAATTTCCTAACGCTCCGCGCGTTCATGAGTTCTATGCGCTTCTTATGCCAATGGCATTTGAAAGCTTCTCATTTGACGAATTTGACCTGGTCATTTCTGTGACATCTGAGGCAGCAAAAGGAATTATCACCAAGCCACAAACGAAGCACATCTGCTATTGTCTGACGCCTACTCGATATCTATGGAGTGGATATGATGAGTATTTCAGCAATAGCACGTTGCGTTTCTTTGCAGAGCCTGCTGTTGCCTATTTGCGTAGATGGGATACGCTCGCCTCATCGCGTCCTGATGTGTTTATTTCAATCTCAAAAGAAGTTCAAAGTAGAGTTAAAAAATATTACGGAAGAGAGTCTGAGGTAATTTTTCCACCGGTAGATTTAAGTGTTAAGTATAAAGTATCAAGTAGTAAGTATAGAGAAGAGGGGTATTTTTTAGTGGTGTCGCGATTAGTCCCATATAAGCGGATTGATATTGCTATACAAGCATGCAATATACTCCGTTTGCCTCTTAAAATTATCGGTACTGGTGTTGATGAGGGCAGGCTTAGAAGGATTGCAGGGCCGACAGTACAATTCCTTGGTAGCTTGACTGATGGCGAGTTGGTTGGTTATTATAAACAGTGTAAAGCAGTAATTTTTCCGGGAAGAGAGGATTTTGGAATCACCGCTGTTGAGGCAATGAGTTTTGGAAAACCAGTTATCGCATTCAAAGGAGGTGGAGTAACAGAGACTGTTTTCGAAGGGAAGACAGGAACGTTTTTTTACCCGCAAACAGCGGATGCGTTATTGAAAAAAATACAGGATTTTGATACACTACAGGCTAATTATCAGGCCTGTATAACACAAGCAAAAAAGTTTAGCAAAGACGCATTTAAAGCACAATTTCTCTCGCTTTTAAAAAAAATATGAAAGTAGTTATTTTTGCAGGAGGATCAGGAACAAGGCTCTGGCCGTTATCTCGGAAGAACTCTCCAAAACAATTCGGGAAGGTAATTGGCGACAAGTCTACATTGCAACAAACAGTAGAACGCCTTTTACCGGAATTTGCTCCATCTGACATATATATCGCAACAGGAAGACAATACAAGGCAACCGTTACAGAGCAACTCTCATTTATTCCAAAAGAAAACTTCATCTTTGAACCAGCGATGCGCGATGTCGGGCCAGCGCTTGGTCTGGTTGCTTGTATGCTGCAAAAACAATTTGCCAATGAGCCGGTCGCAATTCTCTGGAGCGACCATCTTGTCAAAAAGGAAGAGGTTTTTCGTAAAATACTTCGACTGGCTGAAGAAAAAATAAACAGTCATGAAGCAGATTTTGTCTTTATAACGCAAAAGCCTCGCTTTGCAAATCAGAACATGGGTTGGATCGAGTTAGGGGAAGAAATAGAAAAGCGACCTGAAGGAGGAGTATTCGGCTTCAAACGGCTCCTCTATCGACCAGACCTTGCAGAGGCAGAAAGATTTTTTCAAGATGAACATTTTGTTTGGAATTTGGGATATTTTGTTACAACGCCCAAGTATCTTGCCTCGTTGTTTCAGGAGTACATTCCGACAATGTATGAGCAATTGTCTATTATTGCTAATGCGTGGGGAACAAGTGAATTTGAGGGCGTAGCGGAAAAAATATATCCTCGTCTGGAAAAGATCAGCTTTGATGATGCGATACTAGTTAAGCTGCATAGATCAAGAGTGATTGTTGTTACTTCTGATTTAGCGTGGAGCGATATTGGCGCATGGGGGTCGTTGAAAGAAGCGTTAACTGAGAGTAAAGAAGAGAATTTGACCAAAGGCAATGTTATTGTCGAGGATACAGAAGATAGTCTCATCTTTAACTACACAGATCAACTCGTTGTCGGAATTGATTTGGGGGAAATGATCGTTATCAATACAGAAGACGTGCTGCTTGTCTGCCCCAAGAATGCTGTACCGAAGATTAAGAAGCTGGTCGAGAAACTAAGAGGTACTGCTCATGAAAAACTCACCTAACAATGCCGTATACAGAAGTAAAAAAGGGTATTATTTACGAGTCGTTTAAACGGCTTCTCGATGTTATCTTTTCTACTTTTCTTCTCCTCCTTTTCTTACCAATTATTATTATCGTTGCAACTGCAATTAAAATTGATTCTCACGGCCCTATTTTTGCAGACACTCCTGAAAGAGTTGGGAAGAACGGAAGGCTATTTAAGATGTTTAAATTTCGCTCTATGATACAAAATGCCCATGAGCTTCTTCGCGAAGATCCTGAATTTAAGAAGCTATATGAATCATACAAAAGAGGGAGTTATAAGTTAAAAGATGATCCAAGAATAACCCTTGTCGGGAGATTTATCAGAAAGCATTCGCTTGATGAGGTGCCGCAGCTTGTCAATATCCTCAGAGGAGAAATGACGCTTGTTGGTCCTCGGGCATATTATCCTGACGAGCTTCGCGAGCAGCAGAAGAAATATCCTTTAACCCGCGACGCTGTGAAAGTAGTGTTATCCGTAAAACCTGGGCTTACTGGATATTGGCAGGTTTCGGGGAGAAGCGAAATTAACTTTGATAAACGAATACAGATGGATGCTGAGTATGTCAAAAAACGTTCGATTCTCTATGATATTTCAATCATTGCCAGAACTCCGTGGGCAATGATATCGGGAAAAGGTGCCCTCTGAAAGAAAAATCCTAAATCCGAATATCGAAATACCCTTCGGCTTCGCCAAGTCTGACTTGGCTTCGCTCAGGGTAAACAATAAGACGTGTTTATGGTGAGCTTGTCGAACCATTTCGAGTTTCGTGCTTTGCCCCGTACCGTATGGTACAGGGCTTTGATATTCGGATTTCCTCTACAGACTGGGTTTGACAAAAGTAAAGATACTTGAGTATGATGTATAATCATGGACGGATTTGAGAAGATAGATTTAGATCCAACACCAAAAGAAAAGAGCGACAAAAGGAGTACTATTGTAGTGGCAAAAAGCAAAAAACGTTTTCGTCTATCAAGAAAATCAGGTACAGTTTTAGCAACAATTGGCGTCTTGTTTCTTATTGTTGTTTTTGCTATTGTCCTTCCGGCGCGAAAGACATACGTTTCAGCGCTTGCGACATATCGGCAAGCAGTGCTATTCCAGAACGCGCTCAAGAAGCAGAATGTTGAACTTGCCTCACAGGAGTTGGAGAAGACAAAAACATCACTCGCACAAACGCAAAAAGATCTTCAGGCTATGGCATACCTCAAATTTGTTCCTATAGCAGCGTGGTACTATAACGATGCAGATCACCTCACAAAAGCAGGTGGAGAAGGATTAAATACGGCGACAATCGTCATTGATTCTCTTAAACCATATGCAGATGTGTTGGGGTTAAAAGGTGAGGGGAGCTTTGTAATGGGCTCTGCCGAGAATCGAATCAAAACAGCTGTCATGACCATGGGCAAAATCACTCCTCGAATTGACAATATCGCCGAATCACTTCTTGTTGTCCAGAAAGAAATAGATGCAGTTGACCCGAATCATTATCCAACTTTCATTTTTGGCAAGAAGATTAATACGCAGTTGTCCAAATTGCAAGAAATGACCAATCAGAGCGTGAAATTCGTTGATGAAGCTCGACCGTTAATAAAGGTACTTCCGTCTCTCTTAGGCGAGTCAGAACAAAAGAAGTACCTTGTTTTGTTCCAGAATGACAAAGAACTGCGACCAACAGGTGGCTTTATTACTGCGTACTCGATCTTCACAGTTGATAAAGGAATTTTGAAAGTAGAACGATCAGATGATATTTACAATCTTGATAATTCCATATCCAACAAGCCAAAAGCGCCTGAGCCGATCCTAAAATACTTACCCAAAGTCTCTGTGTTGAATCTTCGTGATTCTAATCTTTCGCCCGACTATATCGTCTCAATGAAAGATTTTGAGACGTTGTACAACAAAGCAGGGCAGAAAGTAGAGGTCGATGGTATTATTGCGATAGATACATACGTTCTTGTCGATACGATCCGTATTCTTGATGACAACGTGAGCGCCTCGGGTATTACTTTCACGACGAAAGAAGACAAGCGCTGCGATTGTCCGCAGGTAATTTATGAACTTGAGGACAATATTTCGCGCCCGGTAAATTATGTTAAAGCAGATCGAAAAGGACTTATCGGTTCTTTGATGTTTGCCATTATGCAGAAATCGCTTTCCTCATCGCCGAAAGTCTACTGGGGTCCACTATTTCAGAATATGCTCATGCAGCTAAATAACAAGCATATCATGGTGTATCTCTATGATAGGGAGGCGCAACAGGGTCTTGAATCGTTGAATGCAGCAGGGAGGATCGTGTCATTTAACGGTGACTATCTTCACATCAATCAAGCAAACTTTGCTGGAGGAAAAGCAAACCTTTTTGTAAAAGAAACGGTTGAGGACAAATATGAAGTAAAAGGGGATGGTACTATTCAAAAAACAGTCACGATTAACTACGTCAACAATCACAAACCGTCTGATTGCAATCTGGAGCGCGGCGGATTGTGTCTGAATGCAGAGATGCGTGATTGGTTCCGCGTCTATGTCCCCAAAGGCAGTAAGCTCGTTGATAGCAAGGGGTCTATTGTAAAAGTCACGACATCTGAGGACTTGGGAAAAACGGTTTTTGAAGGATTCCTGACAGTTCGGCCACTTGGAAAATCGACATTAACGCTCACCTACACACTGCCGTTTAAGCTTGAGCGCGGCTCATCATTGCCTGCACTGATACAAAAACAACCGGGAACAGGTGGCAATATGTATAGTGTTTTTGTCAACGGTAGGAAAGTTGATGAATTTGAACTCTTCTCAGATAAAGAGTTGAAGCTGAAGATATAACGATTAATTGTTAGATTGTTAAATTGCTTCATTGTTGAAAAAGACGGTGAGCTCGAGTGGCCTTTTCTACTATGCTAAACTTTTCCTCTATGCGTACATTTCGGACTGAAGGATTCGTTATCAAGAGAAAAAATATGGGCGAAGCTGACCGCATGTTAACTGTTTTTACCAAGGAGCATGGTAAAATTCAAGTAAAAGCACGCGGAATCAGAAAAATACCCAGTCGTCGATCTGCTCACGTTGAATTAGTCAATCGGACATTGATATCTGTCTACAAGGGACATAAGATACCTGTGCTCGTCGAAGCGCAGATGATTGAGGATTATGATGAGATTAAGCGCGACCTGAATAAGATTGGATTTGCCTATCATATCTGTGAGCTTATCGATGGACTCTGTGCTGAGAATGTAGAGCAAGCGAGGATTTTTTATCTATTGAAAAAAGTGTTTGAGCGGATGAGGCGCGATGAGGACCTCGCGCCTATTATACATGACTTTGAAATACAGCTTCTGACAGAGCTTGGGTTCTGGAACAAATCTTCAGCGCTTTCTGCTAGGCTAGACACGAAGAATTATATCGAAAACATCCTCGAGCGCAGGCTCAAGAGTAAGTCAATATTTTCAAAGATTAGTTAGGTTAGCAGTGTTGCAAAAAGAATGATACTGGCTTTACAATAGGCATTGTTATGAAAATTGCTACGATTAAGAAAAAATATAAAAATGAGTGGGTATTGGTTAAGGTAGTAAAAGAGGATACACTTAATCAGCCGACTGAAGGAAAAGTAATCGCACATGGGAAAAATCGTGATGTGATTTATGAAAAAATGAGAAAACTTCCGGCAGGTTTTCGTGTTGCCACATTCTATACTGGTAAAATTCCGCCAAAGGATATGGCATTTGCATTTCAATATCCTGCTTGATTTTAGACGTGGGATTCTTGAACTCACACGTCGCTAGATTTTCATTTTTCTGCTTCTTTCCGCCTCAAGTATTTTCTGCTATCATACGGCTATTATGGTTGAGAATGCACATATAGATAATGTGATGGAAAAGTTGGTGGCGCTTTGTAAGCGGCGGGGGTTTGTGTTTCCTGGGTCTGAACTTTATGGTGGACTCAATGGAACGTGGGATTTAGGTCCTGTGGGTGTGTTACTGGCGAACAATATTAAGAATGAGTGGTGGAAGAGCATGGTGCTTCAGCGAGACGACATTGTTGGGATTGACTCTTCAATACTACATAGTGCTAAAGTCTGGGAAGCATCTGGTCACGTCGCGTCATTCACAGATCCTCTCATTGAATGCAAAGTCTGTCATGCGAGATTTCGTGCAGACCACAAAGATCAGATCGAAGCACACGCAAAAACACATAAAGAAAAAGGCCTGCCTGCCGCCTTGCCTGCCGGCAGGCAGGTGGAGTGGACAGACATGAAGCAGTTTAGTCTGATGTTTAAGACATTCATAGGGCCAGTGGATGAAGAAGCCAATAAGACATATCTTCGGCCGGAGACTGCGCAGGGCATTTTTATTAATTTCTCAAATGTCCTTGAATCAACGCGCGTCAAAATACCATTTGGCATCGCGCAGATTGGAAAGGGTTTTCGAAATGAGATAACTACTGGTAATTTTCTTTTTCGAGTCAGGGAATTTGAGATGATGGAGCTTGAGTTTTTTGTCAAGCCCGGTACTGACAAGGAATGGCATGAGTACTGGAAGAAAGCTCGCTTGCAGTGGTTTTTGGATCTTGGTATACAACAAGCAAATATAAAAGTCATTGATTTGCCAAAAGAAGAACTCGCCCATTACTCCAAAGGCACGTCCGAGATCTGGTATAACTGGCCCTTTATGGGTTTTGGCGAACTAGAAGGTATCGCCAACCGAGGTGATTATGATCTTTCGCAGCATGCAAAGCATTCAGGCAAGCAGGTCGATTATTTTGACCAGGAGGCTGAGGAACGCTTTGTCCCGTATGTCATAGAGCCATCAGTTGGTTTGGGTCGGGCAATGCTCGCTTTCTTGGTAGATTCCTACGCCGAGGAAGATCCTTCGACAAGCTCAGGACAAGGAAAAAGAACTGTGTTAAAGCTTCATCCAAAGCTCGCGCCATATAAAGTTGCTGTATTTCCGCTTTTGGCCAATAAGGGAGATTTGGTGGATAAGGCAAAAAGTGTTTATTCAAACCTTCGCAAACGGTTTGTTGCGACTTTTGATGATAGAGGGAATATTGGAAAGCGGTATTTGTATCAGGATGAGATAGGAACGCCGTGGTGTGTGACTGTGGATTTCCAGACGCTTGAAGATCAGACTGTGACTGTTCGGGATCGTGACACGACGAAGCAAGAAAGAGTGAAGGTGGGGGAGCTAGAAGATTATTTTGCAGAAAAACTGAAATGGCGAGCTGAGCTTGCGAGTTGACAAGGGCTTGGGAGTTGTTACAATTTAACTATATCTTTGACATGAAGAATAAGAATCTGCTGATCGTTGGGATAGTTGTTTTGGTTTTGGCACTCGCGGGCGGATACTATTTCTTCGTCGCCCAAAAATCATCAACAGAAGAAGAGCTAACCCCTTCAGAGCAAGACGCTTCAGTTCCCAAATTATCTCCTGAAGACATCGGCCTTGAAATGGAAGCGTCCGCAGATAGTAGGAAAGTAAAGTTCGCTATCACAAAAGCCTCTGATATAAAGCATCTTGAGTATGAGCTCTCCTGGGATGCTGATATACCAAAAGACCTGCAGCTTGATGGCGCAGAGGAAGATCAAAAAATAACACGAGCCAAAACAGGGGAGGCTGATATCGAAGGCGAGGAAACATATGAAACAGAATTTCTTGATTTGGGCACATGTTCAAGCGGAACCTGTAAATATGATACAGGCGTTGAAAAAGTGAGCCTTATTTTGAAAATCACCAAAAGCGATGGCAAAGTCTACCAAGTCGAAGACTCCCTCACATTATAAACTTTAACCCCTAATTCGCGCATAAAATCAGCAGTTGACAAGCTCCACAGAAAGGTATTTAATAGTATTTATCGTATAAGAGTGGTGATTAGTGGTGAAAAGTGGTGAAGTGATACATGTTCCACCGCGTCAGACGCGGTTTCAGGCACAACAGACAGTTAGGATTGGAAAGAAGTTTCGCATTGCGTTCCCCAGCGAGTTTCGCGAACGCCTGGGAGAAAAAGTCATCGTGACCTATTGGTTCGAGCAGTCGCTTTTTGCTACATCTGAGAAGAAATGGGGCGCTGTTCTTAAAAAGGAATTAGAAGACAAGTCTTTTCTGAGTTCTAAAGTACGGGATTTGAGAAGGTTTCTTTTGGGTGGTGTGTCAAACGTTGCGTTTGATCATCAAGGAAGATTTGTTATACCTGAGTATTTACGGAAATATGCGCAATTACAAATAGATGAGGAAGCGACGTTTATTTGGCAAGAAGAATATGTTGAGATTTGGAATAAGAAACGTTGGGAAGCACGTGAAGCTGAAGTGATAAAGAATATCTCTGCCATCGCAAATGAATTTGGACAAGTTGAGAGGCAGAATGGATAGGTTTCATGTCAGTGTACTTTTACAGGAAACGATTGATTTTTTACGCATTAAGCCTGGTAAGAAATACGTTGATGCAACAGTAGGTGGCGGAGGACACGGGTTTGAGATCCTGAGACAGGGTGGAGTTTTATTAGGAATAGATCAAGACCTCGACGCCATTGAGTTTGTCACGCGAAGGTGGAAGGTAGAAAGTAGAAGATGGAACAAAAAGGAAGAGGATTTGACTTTGGTGAGGGGGAACTTTAACGAAATTGGAAAAATCGCGAGAGAGAACGGATTTGAGAAAGTAAGTGGAATATTATTTGACCTTGGTGTTTCGAGTCATCAGTTTGATACAGCCGAAAGAGGGTTTAGTTTTGCAAAAGAAGGACCGCTTGATATGCGGATGGATAAAGATATCGCAGTAAGTGCAAAAGATTTGCTGAATGGCTTGACAGAGAAAGAGCTTGAGGAATTGTTTATAAAGCTTGGTGAGGAACGATTTGCCAAAAAAATTGCTCATAGCATTGTTTTGGCGAGAAGTGAGAAGGAAATTGGCACTACACAAGTGTTGGCGGAGATAGTAAAGCAGTCTGTTTACCGGTCTGCCTATGACATTCATCCGGCAACAAGGGTGTTTCAAGCGCTGCGTATCGCAGTAAATGACGAGCTGAATGCATTAAAAGAAGCGTTGCCACAGGCAATGGATCTTTTAGAAGATAGGGGACGAGTAGCAGTTATTTCGTTCCATTCGCTTGAGGATAGGATTGTAAAGCAAACATTTAAGGCATTTGCAATGCATGGAAGCGGTAGTATCGTGACAAAAAAGCCAGTTGTACCAACTGAATATGAAGTGAGTGGAAATCCGAGAAGTCGAAGCGCAAAACTGAGAGTATTCGAAAGGAACATATGAAAAAGCTGATTGTAATTACTAGTGGATTATTTCTCATCGTTATTGTCCTTGCAGTTTTGCAGGTGATGATGACAAATATGCTCTCAACAGACGGTGCACAGTTAAGCGAGCTTCAGGCTGAAGTAAGTAAGCATAAGAGAGAGAATGCATTACTTAACGAAAAAATTCTGCAAGCTTCAGCACTAACTACTATCGCTGAAAAAGCAACACAACATGGTTTTGTACCGTCTTCCCAAACTTATCTCTCAACTCCATTGCCTTTGGC
>CAZSQB010000026.1:0-12616 GCA_964608945.1 uncultured Gammaproteobacteria bacterium | reverse complement strand
TCTGGTAATCTGATATATGTGGGTAGAGTCGTTCAGCTGCATTTCTTGCCTTTTCGATAAGCGGTAGATCAGAAAAAGAGGCAACTTTAAGGAAGCGACGCCCTGATTGCATAACTCCATACAGCTCTCCTGGGCCACGGAGCTTCAAGTCAAGTTCCGCAAGCTCGGACCCCACATATATTGTCTCCATAGCCTTTAGCCTGTTATTCGTCTGTAGACCTCTCGACTCTGTGTAGAGGAGACAGTAGGACTGCTTGCTTCCCCTTCCTACACGTCCTCGTAGTTGGTGAAGCTGTGCTAGGCCAAACCGCTCTGACGCTTCAATAAGCATAATTGTCGCGTTTGGAATATCAATACCTACCTCAACAACAGGGGTCGCAACGAGAATATCGTAGGCTCCACTGCGAAATTGTGTTAACACTTCGTCTTTTTCTCTTGCCTTTAGCCTCCCATGCAGCAAGCCAAGCTGAAGATCAGGGAATATTTCTTCTTTTAGCCGCTCATATTCTTTTGTCGCCGCCTTTACTGTCTGCATATTTTCTGATTCCTCGATAAACGGGCAAATAATAAACGCTTGCGATTTTGTTTTTTTTATTTCTTTTCGAATCCACTCATACCCGGCATCGCGCTTCTCAGAAGGGACAAGCCACGTTTTGACAACGCGTCTTCCTTTTGGCATCTCATCAAGATATGACATATCCAAATCGCCATAGAGTGTAAGGGCAACTGTTCGAGGAATCGGCGTTGCTGTCATAGTAAGAAGATGTGGATTCTTGCCGCGGCTTCTTATTATCCCTCGCTGTTCCACGCCAAATCGCTGCTGTTCATCAATCACAACCAATCCGAGTTTGTCGAATTGTATTTTCTCTGACAGGACAGCGTGTGTTCCTACCAGGATATCAAAAGTATCACGTATCATGTATTTTGTATCATGTATTTTGGGTTTTTTCTTATTCTTACTACTTGATACTAAATACTTAATACTGCCTGTGGCGAGACCAACCTTAACTCCAAGAGGCGATAAAAGGTCGGAAACGGTTTTGTGGTGTTGGTTTGCCAGTATTTCCGTTGGCGCCATGAGAACTGACTGATAGCCATTCAGGTAGGCAAGATACATTGCAATTGTCGCAACGACTGTTTTTCCGCTGCCAACATCTCCTTGGAGCAACCGATTCATAGGCTTTTTTGAAGCAAGGTCTTTGAAAATCTCGCTCACTGCCCTTCTTTGCGCCTGGGTGAGTGTAAAGGGAAGAAGCTCCCAAAAAGAGTCAATCTGATTTTTAAATTCGCTGATTGCAAACGCAGGGCCTGAAAGTTTTTCTCCCCATTGCGATTTTCTTTGTAAGATAGTTAATTGAAGAAGAAATAGCTCATCAAATGCCAGGCGTTTTCTTGCGCTTTGTGCAGAATCCAAAGACTTCGGAAAATGCACTTCTCTCATCGCTTGCGGGAAAGACATGAGATTATTTTTTTCAAGTATTTGTTGAGGCATGTACTCGATGAGCGTATCCTCAAACTCCAAGAGGAGTTGATATATTTGCTTTCTTATCCATTTAGATGTAACGCCTCTTGTTTCAGGATAGATAGGTACCAATCTCCCTGTATGAATCGTTGTTTCGTGCGAGTTTGGTAGTATTACCTCATAGTCAGGCGAAGTCATTGTCGGTTTGCGGTGAAACATATCGACTTTGCCGGCGACAGAGAGGAGGTCTTTCTCCCGGATGGAATTCACGAGGTATGGCTGGTTAAACCAGGTCACTTGCATGCTTCCTGTTTCATCTGCGATTGTCGCTTTCTGAATTGTTCTGAAACGACTGTTTATATACCCATTTTTTATGCTTACTACTCGTCCTTTCAGTGTAACCACCTCCCCTTCCTGCACATGTCCAATTTTGGACAGGAGAGAGTAGTTCTCATAGCGTGTCGGAATGTGATATAAAAAGTCTGAAAGCGTGAAGATCTTGAGCTTGGCTAGTCGTGCAGCGTACATTTTATATACTCGACCTGCATCAGAAATCGAGGTTTGCAAATTCATTAGGCTTATTCTACCAAAATTAGAGGAAGGTTAGATATGGGAGGAAAGACGTTAACACAAGTGCGATGGTTGCGATAGCAGCAATCACAGTCCAAAATTTTCTGTGCTTACGGAAAGTATCCATAAAGCAATGATAGCATATTTTTTTACCATTACAAACCCAACTGTTTTCTCACATCTCTCCACACTTTCTCCCAGAATGTTGCCTTTTGATAGTCTCTATATTCTCTTTGGTTTCGCTCATCAGCAGTTCCTGGTAGCGGCGGGTCGATCCAGACTGAGACGACTACCCATTCCCACCGTTCATTTTGTTTGGCAGCAAGTGTTATTCTTTTGTCAGCTATTTTTTTAATAAAAAGCTTTGCGCTTTTTTTCTTTCCTCGTCTTTGAAAGTCTGGATGACGAAATGCCAAAAGCGCATCGTCTTGCGGAATACCCCGTTCCCGCAATCTATCGAGCGCGTGATTTGTCCAGATAACGCCACCGAAGCTATTTGCATACTGCATAATTGTCTTTTTTACTCTTCATTAGTATAATGCAAATATGAAGTGTCCGCACTGTCAATCAATACTTTCGAAAACGGCATATAAAAACGTGTACGTGTATGAGTGCGAGAAGTGTCAGGGTATGTGGTTTGCAAAGGATGATTTACGTCTTGCAAAAGACAACACGAGTGAGGATCTTCGTTGGCTGGATTTTGATTTGTTCTCAGAAACAGAAGGAAAATTTCATGCCCTTGAGGGCAAAAGACTTTGCCCTGTTTGCTCAGAAGTTATGCTGGCTAGACAATACGCGGATTCAAAGGTCGTGATTGATGTCTGCCAAAACAAACACGGCGTTTGGCTGGATCAGCGCGAGTTTCAAAAAATCATCACGTATCTTGATTCGCTTCTGAATAAAAAAACATCGTCTTCCTATGCATCGGATTTGGCAAAAGAATTTGAGGAAATAGCGACAGGTTCTGAGAGTACGATTTCTGAATTAAAAGACTTTTTAGCAGTTAGTCGACTGTATGAAATGCGGCTTATTGCGGAGCATCCATGGGTAGAAAGCGTCCTCGCTACCTACTATGCGGTAACGCCGTTTAAGTAGACTTTATTTTTCTCTATTTCTCCCAATCGTAATAATGACGTCAGCTTTCCCTTTTTCTGTTAACACTTCAGGCTCCGCGATATCGTAGGAGCCGTTTTTCATAGTTTTTGTGAGTTCTTCAAGATAAGACGATGCTACTGTAGATCGTGCTTGGATGATTGTGTCGCTATAATCACTTCTCTCTGCATTGCCAACTGTATCAACGATAAAACCTTCCTCTTCAAGTAAAGTTTTTGCTTTCGCAGCCTCCCTTCCCCTGCCGCTGCCATTAAGAACACTTATGGTATACGTCTCTTTATCAACTACCGTTTCTGTAGGCGTAAACGTTGGAGCAGAGGTCGGGGAAACCGCAGTATAGACGTCTGATTTCCCTTTTTTAATCCCTTCTTGATAGGCAAAAAATGCGATGCCGATAACAAATCCCAAAAGCGCAAAAAGAAGTACCGGCCAGAAAAATCCTTGTTTTTTCTCTTCCATTTCTCCCCAGTCTGATCCAACTTTGACGCTCTCTGTTTTGTCCTCCGAGGGCGTTATGACTGGCGTGGCTTCTGTTTCATCTTTCGTTTCTTCGGTCTTTTCTTCTTCTGATGCAGACTCCTCTTCGCCTTCATCGCCATCGCTCTGCGCTTTGCTCTCTGCGCTTTGCTCTATCGGTGTTTCTTCTCCTTTCGGCGTTGTTTCGGTTTCAGTTTGTGGTGTTTGCGCTTGGCCGCTTTCTTCCTTCTCGAGCGTCTCAAGGTACGCGGCCATTTTCTCCTTGGGAATTTTTTTCGGCGGCGCTTTTTTCGATTTTGCCGTTGTCTCTTTTTTTCGCGTGAACTTTTTCTTTACAGCAGCCATGAAGGCCCTCCTCAGGTTACAGTTCAATAATACCGAAGAGTTGACCGCCCTGTCAATGAAGAGTTAGTGCCAGAAGGCGCGGCGGTTTGTGAAGACCATTGCGATGCCTGCTTTGTCAGCTGCATCTATTGATGCCTTGTCGTTAATTGATCCTCCTTGCTGGACAATAGCATCAATACCGTGTTGAGATGCAAGTTTGACAGAATCATCAAACGGAAAAAAACTGTCGCTGACGAGGAGAGCATTTTTTGCAAATTTCCCGGCCTGAGAAAGTGCAATCTTCGTTGATCTGAGCCTTGACGTTTGTCCCGATCCGATGCCCCGTGTCATCGGCAGCTTTTTATCAATCACAATGACTGAGTTAGAGCGAATTCTTGTGACAAATTTCCAGCCTATCTGCATCTGCTCAAATTGCTTTCTGGTCGGCTTTTTCTTTGTCACAACTTTCCAATCCAAAAAGCCTTTTTCAATAAAATCGTCTCGTGTTTGGAGAATAAAGCCTCCGTCTACCCATTTGATATCTGTTCGAATCTTTGTAATATCTGGTATGTCTCCAAGGACATAAATACCCATGCTTTTTCGAATCTGCTGGAGAAAGCCCAGAGCCTCAAGGTCTACTCTGGGGCTCGCGATAATATCGATATTGCCGCGCTTTTTATCTTTAAAGTTTGCGATGATTTTTGCTGTGTGCATGTCAATTGGTTGATTTATGACAATAACGCCGCCAAATGCTGACTCAGGATCAGCATCAATTGCACGAAGGAGCGCTTCGGCACCTGTTTTGCCAAGCGCTATGCCACATGGGCTGTTGTGTTTTATCACAACAGCTGCAGGTTGTAAGAAGACGCGGACTGATTCAAGTCCCGCATTAATATCAGTAACATTGGTGAGCGATAAGTCTCTCCCCCATAATTTTTGCAAGGAGGAAAAAGGTGATTGTTGCTGGGGCGATACATACAACGCGCCTTGTTGGTGGGGATTTTCCCCGTACCGAAGGTCAATTACTTTTTTTCCTGGGAGCGTTATCTCCTCAGGAAAGGAGTTTTCGCGAAGATATGAGGCTATCTGTGCGTCATAGTATGATAAGTGAGAAAAGGCTTTTGCTGCGAGCTCTTTGCGGAGCTTTTCTGTTGCCTGATTTGTCTCGAGTGCCTCCTCGACTCGCTCGTAATCTGTGGGGTCTGTGACGACGAGAACATTTTTGAAATTTTTTGCGGCCGCGCGTACCATTGTCGGGCCACCGACATCGATATGCTCAATAGCTTCATTGAGTGTTGTTTTGGGTTTTTGAATCGTCTCTTCAAATGGGTAGAGGTTACAGACGACAATATCAATTGGTTTTATTTTGAGTGTTTTTGCTTCTCTGACGTGTTTGGGGTTTGACCGATCATAGATAATTCCTGATTCTATTTGAAAACTGATTGTTTTCATCCGTCCATCAAAGCTTTCAGGATTGCCAGTAATGTCTTGTATTGGAATAACGGGAATCTTGTGTTGCTCAAGTGTCTTTGCAGTGCCTCCTGTGGAGATAAGTACGTATCCTAAGTCAGAAAGTGTACGCGCGAAGTCAACAATACCGTCTTTGTTGAATACGCTTAACAGTGCGTATTTTTTTGTGGCAGTTATTGCTTTTTTCTTTCCTGCCATAGTCTCAAAGCGTCTTTAGCTTTATAATCCGTCTTTTTCCTATTTTAATAACCATGTCGTTTTGCACTGGTATGTCACTATGCGGATCTGTAATTCTCTTACCATCGACTTCAACGCCCCCTTGCTCAAATAGCCGCTTTGCTTCAGATTTTGAAGAGGCGAGATTAAGGTCGACGAGTAAGTCTTCATTTATGAAGCTTTCATCTTCATCTGTGTCAAGCGTTACCTTTTCGATTTCTGTCGGTAATTCACGTCGCTGCACAACCTGCTCAAACCGTTGCTGTGCGTCTTTTGCCGTGTCTTCATCGTGCAGTAGCATTATGATCTCGAATGCGAGCATTTTCTTATACTGCATAGGGTTTTCGCCTTTTTGTAGTGATGTATCAATACGTTGTATTTCGTCCATCGGCAGACGTGTGAGGTACTCAAACGCTTTTATGACCACGTCATCAGGAAATGCCATAATTTTTCCATATAGCTCCTCTGGCCTGTCAGTAATCGCGATTGCATTCCCCTCTGTCTTGCCGATTTTATTGCCTTTAGCGTCTGTCAGGAGTGGTGTTGTTAAAACAAATTTTTCTTTGTTTAAGTAATCTTTAACCAACGTCCTTCCGCAGAGCATATTAAATGTCTGATCAGTACCGCCAATTTCCATATCCACCTCCATAGCTACAGAGTCGTACCCCTGGAGGAGTGGATAAATAAACTCGCGAAGGTTTATTGGTTGATTCTGCTTTATACGTTCTTGGAATAGGTCTCGTTCGAGAAGTTGTTGAACCGAAAAATGCCCGAACAATTCAAGAATTTCTGAATACGACAACTCACCCAGCCAATCGCCATTATAGAGAATCTCAACAGGATTCTCACCTTCAAAGCGGACTATTTTGCTTGCTTGCATAACATAATCCTTTGCATTTTTCCGTAGCTCCTCACGGGTGGGAAACCTATCACGAGCTGATGTTCTTCCCGAGGGATCACCAGCTTGCCCAGTTCCATCTCCGATCAAAAAAATAACGTGATGCCCCAACGCCTGCCACTGGCTAAGCTTCATAAGGCCAACCATGTGGCCAACATGTAGCTTATCGCCTGTTGGGTCAAAGCCTTGGTAGAGTTTTAATTTTTTGCCACTGTGCAACACTTTCTCAAGCTCCGCCTTTGACGGATAGATCTTGTCCACGCCTCGTGTTAGTAATTCCTCAATCTTATCCATACGATGATGAGTATACCATAACATATTTTGCTATAATATACCCCAACCGAAACTATGTACGATTACCGTCCTGCTCGTAGGCGCCGCAGTCGATTGCGAAGTAAATCTACTGCTTCTTACAAAGACATATTCTTTCTCAGCAAACTTTCCAAGTATGCGTTTTTTGCTGTCATTGCCTGCGTCCTCGCAATTCCGATTATGTTTCTCTGGTACAGCCGGGATTTGCCGACTCCTGGTAAAGTTGTTGAATCAAAGTATAAGGACGCAACTCGCATTTACGACAGGCACAACACGTTGCTTTACTCAGTCTATGAGGAACAAAACAGAACCTACATAACGCTTGATAAGATACCAAAGCAACTTCGCAATGCGACGATTGCTATTGAGGATGAGGATTTTTATAAAAACAAGGGGTTTTCCCCTATTGCATATGTTCGGGTTGCTGTAAACGCGCTGCTTGGTCGTGGCCTTGCTGGTGGATCAACAATATCACAGCAATTGGTGAAAAACGTGCTTTTGACCAACGAGCGAAGGCTCGATAGAAAAACAAAGGAATTAATATTATCTATCCAGGTCAATCAGCGGTTCAGCAAAAATCAGATTTTAGAGTTGTATCTTAACAACATTCCCTATGGAGGAACAGCGATTGGCGTTGAGGCCGCAGCGCAACAATACTTTGGGAAAGACGCAGGAGAATTGGATTTGGCTGAATCTGCCCTCCTTGCTGGTTTACCGCAGAGCCCCACGTTCTACTCTCCGTTCACGGGAAATAAATATTATGTTGACAGAACAGAGGCAGTGCTCAAGCAAATGGTTTCAAATAAATACATTACAAAAAAAGAAAGCGAGCAAGCGCTTAAGAAAATTGAAAACTATAAATTTTCCCAGCGAGCTACGGCAATTAAAGCTTCACATTTTGTCATGTACGTTCGCGAGTTGCTCGTTCGTCAATTCGGCGAGCGGATGGTCAATACCGGCGGGTTGCAAGTCACAACGACACTTGACTATGAACTCCAAAAAGAAGCTGAAAAAATAGTAAAAGAGGAGATTGACGCTCTGAAGGGATTTAAAGTCGGCAATGGTGCAGCAATGATAACTGATCCGAAGAGTGGTGAGATACTCACGATGGTTGGGAGTAAGGATTATTTTGCAGAAACAGAACCGAAAGACTGTACTCCCGGAAAAGATTGTGTATTTGAGCCAAACTACAATACTGCATTTGCCGAAAGACAGCCGGGATCATCCCTCAAGCCAGTGGTCTATGCTAAAGGTCTTGAGAAAGGCTATACGCCTGCGACAGTTCTCATGGACGTAAAAACAGATTTTCCGACAGATGATCCTACCCTTCCTATTTATACACCAGGAAATTACAGCGGGAAATTCACAGGCCCCATGCAAGTGCGTTTTGCGCTCGGGAACTCTATCAATATTCCGGCTGTGAAGATGCTAGCCCAGGTCGGCGTAAAAGACGCGATGCAGAAAGCATATGAGATGGGTATTGATAGATGGGAGCCGACATCTGAGAATCTCAAAAACGTCGGCCTTTCGCTTGTTTTGGGAGGACGTGAAACAACTCTCTTTGAAGAAATGACAGCGTATGGGGTATTTGCCAATAAAGGCAAGAGACAAGACCTACGGTCAATTGTGAAGGTAACTGACCCGAAAGGAAAAGAGCTCTATAAAGCAAAGGATACGGACGGCCAGAAAGTTCTCTCAGAAGAGGTTGCGTTTCTTATCTCGCATATTTTGCTTGATAATAATGCTCGGGTACAGGAGTTCGGGTCCAATTCATACCTTCGAATTCCCGGTAAGACTGTTTCAGCTAAGACAGGAACAACAGATGAAAAACGCGATAACTGGTGTATTGGCTACACTCCTTCCCTTGTTGTAGGAGTATGGGTTGGGAATAATGATCGTACACCGATGAATCCGCGAATTGCTTCAGGCGCGACAGGCGCATCAACAATCTGGCATAAGCTGATGAGGTTTGTTTTGAAGGATAAGATTGATGAGCAATTTGTAGTTCCTTCAAATGTAGAGGCAGTACAGATTGATGCTTTCACAGGTGGCCAACCAGTTGACGGACAGGCAACTCGTACAGAATATTTCATCAAGGGCACCCAGCCGACGACGCGCTCGCCTATTTTACAAAGAGAGTTTTTTGTTTTTAAGGAAAATGACCCTGTCTCAACAGACGGGAAAAATCGTTGGCAAGAAGGAATTGATGCCTGGATAGAGCAAGCGCATAAAGACGATCCAAAATATCATCCACCAGAAGACGTCAAAAATCCGAAGAAAGAAGAAGAAAATTCTGGTGACGCAACGCCAACCCCAACCGAAACCCCCACCCCGACACCTACACCGTAAACAATCGTGGTTATACCCGTGATTGCACCTGGCGTGAATGCACCCGGGGGGGTGGAAGCGTGGCTACACCTGCGGATAATCGAGCGTGAGGTGTTTTATGTATTCCAATTGCTTTCCGTAATCTTCCTGATCCAGTAAAAACTGTCTATATTCTTTTTTTGATTTAAATTGACCGAGTATTACTTCTTTATCGCACATTTGAATGATACGACTCCCAACATATTCGTGGAAGGATGACCAAGGATATTCTCCTAAATCTTTTACCAGATATCCAACTAATGGATTGAGATGTATGTATCGTGAAAGATGAAGCAGCTGTTCATTTGTTTCTACGTACACAGATTTGAACGTTCCCTGAAGCAGATGTCCATCCCTTTTGTACTTAGTATTTATGTATTTGGTATAACTGTTACTTAGTTTACCTACAAACTCCGTTACGCCACCATCTTTCATTTGCTGTAAAAGAAAATGGAAATGATTCGGCATAAAGCAATAGCTAACAATATTAACTATTTTTTTATTTTGTCTCAATGAATGCTTTTTTGGATCAAAGAATGAGAACCTTGGCCTTGGCCCATCCACTTGGTAATACCGTGCTGCATGCAAAAAATGTTTGTAGTCCGATGCATTCGTATAAATAGGTATATGCATTACTCCCCGATTAAAAACGTGGTAATACTCACCATTTACAAACGGAACATACCTCGACGGCATATATAAGACCAGTAAAGCATAGTACTCCTAAGGTGTAAATACCTTATCACCCTCGGGGTGTTTTTGTGGCTATATCCTCGGGTGTGAGGCTCTTTCACCCCAAGGGTGCAAAACACCCCCCGAGCATAGTACCTTATTACGTAATTTATTCTTGTAGCTAGAAAAATTATTTCTCTGTTTGAGGTTTGTAGTAACGATTATAAACCCATTCCAGCTGTCCTCTATAAAATTCTGCTGCCACATCATCAAGCCCTGCTAACATCTTAACGATATCATGTCTCGGATCACCTCTTTCGAACGGGTTTGCTGGATCACATGGTTCAGTAATTAATCCGGCACGACGAAGAATATATGCTTCTGAGCAATCAAGTACTTGAGCAAGCTGGTTTAGTTTGGGTTGGTGTGGTAGGCTTATTCTACCGATTTCCAGTTGGGATACGTAGCCTGGATCAATAAAACCCTCACCTAAGTCAGTCATTCGTTTTGCAAGATCCCGAGGTCTTTGCATTCCTAAACTTTTTCTTCGTAACTTTACCCACGTGCCGAGCGTCATGTCTCCTGATGTAATCTGTGGTTCGGCTATGTCATGTGACTCAAGGATATCTCGCTCTGTCATAGCGGAAGTATTATACTACTTTTTTTGCAAGCCGCAAGGTTAAAGGCGATAAGATAATCCTTTCAATTCTGCTTTGTGGTTTTCTTTGACTGCTTTGAGGATTTTCTCTCTGATTCTTGATACCTCTTGGCTGGTCAAATTCTTGGTGGGATCTTGGTAGAGAATGTGGAACGTGCGAGTGGTTTGGTATTTATCAAGAAGCGAAGCCTCGACGATAAGCTCGCTCTGATTTTTGATTGTGTCAATGATATCGCCTGTTTGAACGTCTTCAGCGACAATGAGCGCGAGGTCTTCAATAACTGGTGGGTATTTTGCAAGTGGGGTATAGGTTTTCTTGAGCGATGCGTGTTTTGTGATTTGTTCAAAGTTTAATTCAAAATCTATTAAATCATCATCGAAAACCTCAATGCTTCCGATATTTTCCCGTCCGATATACACATCCGCTCCAACTCCGCCCCTGCTAGTTGGTTTAAATGATAGCTCCTTTATACCCAAATCTGACAAAAGCTGTTCGATGGTTCCTTTTACTTCATAAAAAGATGCGTCGGGTTTTTTAAAAACTCCTGCCAGCAATCGGGTTTCTGTGGGGAGGTTTGCTCGATTTTTCTGATAGACATTTGCGATTTCAAAAATTCTCACTGTTTTTCTGCTTTTATTTTCATTGATAACTTGTAGTAGGCTTGGAACTAAGGCATTTCGCATATAGACGTGGTCCTCATCGAGAGGATTTCTGAGCTTTACCGCATCATCAAGTGGCCCTTCATACATGCTCTCTGAGACCATAGAGTAACTATAGACTTCGGTGAATCCCCAATACTTCAACGCCTCTTTTGCTCTTTCTTCCCAATAGAATGGATCGCTGCCCAAAGCTTTTGTTTCTGCAATAGTCAGCGACGGGATGATGCTTGGTAAATTGTGATAGCCGTATACTCTGGCAATTTCCTCAATAATATCCTCCTCTATCTCTAAATCATTTCTGTATGTCGGAATTGTACATTCAACTGCCTTCGTCATGCTGGCCCGCTTCGCTCTCGCTTCAGCGAGGCGAGCTTGTCCAGCATCTCTCCTTGCATTTGGAGATTCTGGACGCGCGACTTTGTCGCTTGCCAGAATGACGGGGTTGAGGTTTAAGCTTTTCAGTATCTCTATCAACTTCTTTTCTGGGATCTGAACGCCAATCATTTTATTTACTGTTTCCTCGTTAACCGTAACCGTTCTTTTTTTCGGTTTATTGGGGTAAATATCAACAATTGGTGCCAGCAATGTGCCGTCGGCAATTTCCTCATACAGTTTAATGCCGTATAAAAGCGCATCCATTGCCAGCTCAGGATCAATTCCTTTTTCATTCAGCTGTACAGCCTCAGAGCGAATGCCAAGTGACATTGAGGTTTTTCGCATTTTGGAGGGATTATTGTTGTCAATAAAAAAGAGAATCCGTTTTGTCTCATCTGTGACAACGCTATTTTCAAGTCCCATTACCCCCAAGAGATCGACGATCCGACCATGCCCGTCAACTGCAATGATGTCTCCTCCAGGCAAAACGTGTTTTTTCCCATCAAGCGTTTCAATCTCTTCTCCTTTTTTCGATTCACGAATGGTAAGCGTATTCGTGTTGAGTCTATCAAAATCGAATACGTGTGTTGGGTGGCCAATTGTCCGCATAACGTAATTTGTAACGTCTATGATGTTATTGAGCGATCGTATATCTGATGCTTCAAGTCGATCGACGATGTTTTGCGGGGTCGGTTTGACTTTTACCCCCAAAACAGCAGCACATACTCTATTGACGAGTTTTGGGTCATTTTCTATTGTAATTAAAGGCTTCGTTGCAACTGGTTTTGGCTTTGAAAGCTTTGGCGGTGAAAACTGAGCAGCTATATTAAACTGTGGCAAAACGGCTGCAGCCTCTCTTGCAAGCCCGACAACTGACATGAGATCTGGTCGGTTTGTCGTTACCTCGATATCGTACAGCTTATCGTTTTTATACTCCTCAATTCGTTCGATTGAGACACTAGTAAGCGATAACTTTTCTGCGATGTCTTTTGGTTTTGCTTTTGTATCAAGATGGTCTCGCAGCCAATTATCAAGAATTTTA
>CAZSQB010000025.1:0-12642 GCA_964608945.1 uncultured Gammaproteobacteria bacterium | reverse complement strand
TTTTTTTATACGTTTCTTTTATCCAAAAGCGGGATGAGTCAGGCGTATGAATCTCGTCAATTAATATGAGCTTGTCTTTATACAATCCGAACTCATACTTGGTATCAACAAGAATTAGGCCGTGTTTCTCACACCATTTCTGGCCAAAGCTGAATAGTGCAAGCGATGCTTTTTCCATTTGTTCATAGAGTTTTTTCGGGACGATTTTATTTCTGACAATTTCCTTTTTGGTCAGACGCGTGTCGTGTCCGCCTTTGCCTGTGATGTCGCCATGATACGTAGGCGTAATAACGGGGTGGGGTAATTTGTCATTTTTTTTCAAGCCATCTGGGAATTTCACGCCGTAGATAATGCGTTCTCCGCGCTGATACGACGGCCAGATAGCAGTCACTGTGACGCCAGTCATATAGCCTCTGACAACCATCTCAACAAGAATTGGCTTTGTGTCTTTGACGATCATAACATTAGGATCAGGTACTGAAATCATGTGATTGGGAATGATCTTTTTTGTTTTGTCAAACCAAAATTGAGAAAGTTGATTGAGGACTTGACCTTTGTGCGGAATGTGGCCGAGGATGACGTCAAAGGCTGACTGCCTGTCTGTGGTCACGAGGATTCGCCGATCCTTAAGAATATAGAAATCGCGGACTTTGCCATGCAGCTTTTTGCCCAAGCCTTTGATGTTAACTGTTTTTATAATATTCATTAGGCTTTGTATTTCGTTGAAAAGTATTTACTGCTGATATAATGTTAAGAATAGAGCTATGCGCATTTCTAAAGGCTGGGCAAGCGTCCTTTCAGACTTCTTCGTCAATTTGGCAGCCGCATGGTTTAGCTTTGTGCTCATCGAGCAGTTCGCAGATCCTGTGCGAAGCTTGGCAGATGTAATATTATTGACACTGAGAATCATCTCTGGTATCGTATCACTAGTTTTCGCCAAAAAATTGCGAGAGGAAGGAAAGTAATGGAATTCCGAGAGTTAGCAAATAATATTACCTTCATGTATGGACTATTTTTAATAGTGTTTTTGTTGGTGTATATCACCTTTTTTAAAGGCAAAGTTGAGCATAAACGACAGAGAAGGGAAAGGAGTTCATAAATGGACGTTACAAATCTTGCAAACAATGTTTGGGTCATGTCTTTTTTGCTATTCATAGTTGTTTTGCTTACCTATATTGCCTTCTATAGAAAGCCTTCTCGCCATAAACGTTCTGAAAAATAGATCATTTATCTTTCAGGTATTCCTCACATTCTGCTTTTTCCAGACTCTCTATTTTTTGGGTAACCTCGGTCTTTGAGAGCTCACATGGGTTTTGTAATGATAGGGTAGTATTTTACCACTAAAAATTTTCGTTTTCAGACATTGAAAACTTCTTTGAGCAAAAAACAACCCTTGAGAAATAGTTATTTTCCTTTACGGCGAAAAGTCATTTCCGCGTGATGTCCAGTTTCAGCTACCGGACCAACCTTTAATCCTGTAATGTCTTTAGTTCGCGCATATTGTCCCATTCTAGCAGTTGCTTCTGCAAGAACATTTCCAGGATCGGTGACTGTTGCCGTAGTGGTTGTACCCTCTGAGTTCTTTTGTACTGCAATTGTTTCTTTCGTAGTATCGTAACCACCTCCCCTTGTCTTAGTAACCTCTACTCCAGAGAGTTTGCCGGTTGGATCAAACGTAAAGGTTTTATCCATTCTTCCATCCCCACTGTTAGATGCGCTGGTTATTTTTCCTCCTCTTTCTGGATCAAACCTTGCCGATACCTTTGCGCCTGGAGTTTTTCCTTGGGCAGCTCGAGTTCTTAAGAAATCACCACTTAGTGTGCTGCCTGGTTGATTTTGTTCTCCTCCTTCGTTTGCCATTATTTATCACCCCCTCCCCTTGATTTACTTATCATCTCAGAATATTTTTTATATTTCAACTGTTCTAATTTTTCCGCTTTCTCTGTAACTTTATCTGCTTGTTTTTTCTTATAATCTATGAGTTTTTTTTCTAATACTTCATTACCAACTGCTAGTATTTGCACAGCAAGGAGTCCTGCGTTCTGGGCATTATCGATACCGACTGTCGCGACAGGGACACCAGGAGGCATCTGGACGGTTGAGTAGAGCGAATCTACACCCGAAAGAGCGCCTGCTTTGAGCGGAACACCAATAACCGGCAATGGAAAGTAGGCCGCGACGACTCCGCCAAGATGTGCGGCAAGACCGGCTGCAACGATTATTACTTTTATTCCTTCTTTATGATATCTCTCTATGAGGTCAACTGTTCTTTTGGGAGAGCGGTGGGCTGAGGAGACGGTTATTTCAAAGGGAATGCCAAAATCTTTAAGGACTGAAGCTGCAGAAGTCATTGTTGGTAGGTCAGAGTCAGAACCCGTAACAATCGCGACTAATGGTTTTGCCATGTTTGTTCTGCTTAATTGTAGCAAATGTTTACTAATCCTGCATGTCCTCAAGGTTTTTTTCAACAAGTTCCGAAGCGAGGCCGATGTAGGTTTCGGGAGTAAGATTTCGCAATGTTTGCTTTACCTTATCAGCAATAGGCAATTTATCAACCCATGCTTGCCAGTCTGCTTTATTAATATGCTTGCCGCGGGTGAGGGATTTGATCAGTGAGTACGGATCCTCAATGCCTTCTTTTCGCAAGAGTGTCTGGACTGCTTCGGCAAGAATTGACCAATCTTTCTGCAAGACAGAATTTATTTCTTCCAAGTTAGGTTTGACGCGTTTTAAACCATCGTGGGTGTTTTTGTACGCAAGGAGTGAGTAGCCAAGGATTGTGCCGAGATTTCTTAAGACCGTACTGTCTGAGAGGTCGCGTTGGAGACGGGATACCGGAAGTTTTCTGACCATGAATTCGATGAGGGCGTTGGCGAGGCCGAGATTGCCTTCAGAATTCTCAAACCGTATAGGATTTACTTTTTGCGGCATGGTAGAGGATCCGACTTCTTCTTTTTTGACTTCTTGGACAAACCAATTATCGCTTATGTATCGCCACATATCCTGGTCAAGATCCAGTAAAATACCGTGTATTCGCTGATAGATTTGTAAATATGAAACAATATCCTCACTAGTATTGATTTGTGTTGTTAAGATATTTGGCGTCAGACCCAAAGACGTGACAAAATCTTCACTAAAGCGCGGCCAGTTACTATCAGGGTAAGCAAGAAAAAGAGCGTTAAAATTACCAACGGCGCCTGAAAGCTTGCCTGTTAGCTTCGCGTTTCGTAATTGTGTCAACTCTTTGTGCAAGCGCGAAGCAAAAACTGCCATTTCTTTGCCAAGTGTCGTGGGAACAGCAGGTTGGCCGTGCGTACGAGCGAGCATGGGGGTGGCTTTGTATTCTTTGGCAAACTTTGTCAAAACAATAATGATTTCTTTTAGGGACGGGAGGAGGATTTGATGGGTTGCTTCTTTGAGCATGAGGCGGTAGGAAAGATTATTAATATCCTCAGAAGCAAGACCAAAGTGAATTATCTCGGTTATGTCTGAAAGCGAGGTATTTTTGACGTGTTCGCGAAAAACCATTTCCATTGCTTTCACGTCGTGTTTGGTTTTTTCCTCAAGCTGTTTTACTTTTTCTGCATCAGCAAGGTTGAGAGTTTTCCCTAAATTGGTTAATTGTTTGGTTTCGTCATCTGTTAATTCTCTAACAATGCCTATCTTTGAAAGCGCAATCAGATAATGCGCTTCAATGGTCAAACGAGTTCGGATGAGGCTATATTCTGAAACGTATTGGGAGAGTTCTTCGATGTCTTTTCGGTAGCGACCATCCAAAGGAGAGAGTACGGTGAGCGTTGTCAAAGGATACGCCTTTTTATAAGTCATAGATTATAGGATATATTATAGTATACTCGCCTTAGTATAATCAACTTTTATTAAGGACGAACTTCTCTATAACATCTGCGACGCCGTCTTCCTCGACAGGCGGCGCGACATAGTCTGCGATTGCCTTTAAGTCCTCAATCGCATTCCCCATCGCCACTTTCAGGCCAGACGCCATAAGTAATTGGAAATCATTGCCGCTGTCGCCAATACCGATAATTTCACTTTTCTTAACGTGTAGGAACTTTGCTACTTCATAAATGCCATGCAATTTGGTTGCCTCCTGGTGACTAATGAGCAATTCAAAACTTTCTTTTGCGCCGTAGTGGGTTTTGCTTACTTTAATTGTTGGTATGTGTGTTAGTTTGGTAAGAAGCCTGTCTGATTTTTCTTCTGTCATCTCGTGCATGGTGAAGATATTGAGGATTTTTCTTCTTGGGGGAATCTTTTCAGCGATATCGTCGTGCATACTGTCATTTAGGAAAAACGATATTCCTTCATTCTGTAAGATTGAGACGACAGTTTTCACATCATTTTTTTTCATAGCCCTTTCATAGAGTGTTTTTTTCGTTTTAATATCTATAACCTGCGCGCCGTCGTTGAGGATCGCATGACCGGACATCTTAAGACGTGCAAAGATATCCTCCATCATAGAAAGTGGTCTGCCAGTTGCAAAGCATACACGCACTTTCTGGTAGGCTTTGCGAATCGCCTCGGTGACGCGGGGTGAGGGAAGAGCACCTTTTACATATGGAACAATTGTTCCGTCGACATCGAGAATGAGGAGTTTGTACTTCATAGTAATTCGTTAAGGGTTGAAGGGTAAAGAAGCCGGTATTGTTCAGGGGTAAGGTGATTGGTAAGGACTAGAAACCCAACCTCCTTACAATACTGGCATCCTAACCTTTCAACGCTAAACCATCGTCAGTATTGTAGTCTGACTCCATTTCCAACACAAGTGAGGAGTGGTACAATAACTCCGCAGTATTGATGCTAGACTCTAGATACTAGAAGTTAGAGAAGTTCTATTTTCCAATTTCTAATCTCAAGATCCAGCTTCAAACATCGAGCCTCAATCATCAAATCAAAATATGGATCAAGTTTCGGAAATCCGCGAAAAAATCGATCTTGTCACTTTTATTACAGAATTCGTAACGCTTAAAAAAGCTGGGCGCAATTTTAAAGCAAACTGCCCCTTTCATAGCGAAAAAACGCCGTCATTTGTCGTCTCACCTGAGCGGCAAATTTGGCACTGCTTCGGCTGCCAAAGAGGTGGGGATTGCTACTCATTCCTCATGCAGTATGAGCATATTGAGTTTCCTGAGGCGCTTCGTCTGCTCGCCAAACAGACCGGGGTCGAGCTTGTTTCGGCACGGTTTGATACGCCGATAACATCAAAGAAAGAAAAAATCTACAAACTCAATGCGCTTGCATCTGAGTTTTATCATTTTCTTCTTACCAAACATAACGCAGGGAAGCGTGCCCTGTCTTATCTCACAACTCGCGGCGTTACTGACAAGCTTATCGAGACATTCAAAATCGGATTCGCGCCCCACATAGGCACAGCATTGACAGACTATTTGCTGAAGAAAAAAAAGTATCCCCTTGAGGAGCTTATGGACGCAGGGCTTGCGACAATGCGTGGGAGATACCCTGTTGATTTTTTTTCAGGCCGTATTATGTTCCCGCTTATTGATCATAGGGATAATACTGTCGGGTTTTCAGGACGAGCTATTGATGATCGGACATTTGGGCCAAAGTATATCAATACTCGCGAAACCCTCGCGTATCACAAAGGCGATATGTTTTTTGGCATGGCGACAGCAAAAGAAGCGATGAAAAAACAAAATCAGGCACTCCTTGTTGAAGGGGAATTTGATGTTATCTCATGCTTTAAAGAAGGCATAACGAATACCGTTGCGATAAAAGGCACGGCATTGACAGAGCAGCAGGTAAAACTCCTATCTCGTTTTGTCCAGAAGGTGACAATGTGCTTCGATAGCGATGCAGCAGGACAAGAGGCGATGAGAAGGAGCCTTGTTGTCCTTGAGCCGCAAGGACTGACAACAACAGTAGTTGTCGTACCAAATGGAAAAGATCCGGATGAGGCGATAAAAATCGACCCGTATGCATTTAAGACCGCTCTTCGGCAGGATGTACCAATCTATGACTATCTCCTTGAGCAGGAGCTAAAAAAGGTTGATCCTGCCTCGGTTCAGGGGAAAAGAGTAGTTGCTGACGCATTGCTTTCAATATATTCGCATATTGAAAATGAGATCGTTAAGGAGCACTACTTAAAAAAGCTGAGTAAGGTCCTTGATACAACGTATGAGAGCATACAGAGAGAAGTAGAGCGCCTGCAAAAACGCGAAGTTGCGGGAAAACGACACGTCGATATGCCAAGAGTAAAAAGAACCCGGGATGAGACACTCGAGGAGTATCTCGTTGCGCTTCTTATTCAGGCAGCGCGCGTGAAAGACGTTGTTTTGCGCTCAGAAGAGCTTTTGTCAGACACGCTATCTCAGGAGAAAGCATCCCAGAAAATTCTCCATGCATTGTTTGCCTACTGCAACTCGCACGATGTATTTGATGCGAAGACGTTTGGCGATTCATTGCCTCAGGAGCTACACGCAGCGTATGATCGAAGCTTCCTTCTGCCACTGGCTACGATGAACGAACCTAAAAAATATATGCAAGAAGTTGAGAGAACAGCGCGAGAACTGCATGCCATCTATATCCGTCAACAAATGAAAAAACTCGCGCTTGCAATAGGAGAAAATGAGAGGGAAGGGGTAGCGACAGATAGCCTCAAAGAACGATATTCCCATCTTGCATCACAGCTTCAAAAGTAGTATAAAAGGTAGATAGAAAAGAGCCCTAAATCCAAACGCTTGGAGACAGAGGGCTTTGTTCTGGTGATATGAGCGCCAAAGTAAAACTTCCAACCATTCTTACCGACATTGTCACATCAGCTAAAAAGCGTGGCTACATCACGCAGGATGAGATTTTGGGAATTTATTCCAAGCCCGAAGATCACATTGTCGAGCTTGATAGACTTTATGACAAACTCATGCGGGCTGATGTTGACGTATTTGAGTCAGTCGCGCAGGAGCAGGATGAGCAAAAACCAATTGAAGATTTGGAAAAAGAGCTTGAAGCGCTGACGGTACTCACAGAAGGAACAGTGTCAGACCCTGTCCGCATGTATCTTAAAGAAATTGGCCGCATCCCACTTCTCACCTTTGACCAGGAAATTGAGCTTGCAAAGCAAGTTGAGAATGGTCAGCGTGAAGCAAAGCGGGTGTTGATTAATTCCAACCTACGGTTGGTCGTGTCTATTGCAAAAAAGTACATTGGACGGGGCTTGTCGCTTTTGGATCTTATTCAAGAAGGGAACCAAGGTCTTATCCGTGCGGTTGAGAAGTATGACTGGCGACGAGGCTTTAAATTCTCAACGTACGCAACGTGGTGGATTCGGCAGAGTGTAACGCGTGCGATTGCGGACCAAGCACGAACGATTCGTATTCCAGTTCATATGGTTGAGAATATCAATCGATTTTTGCGAACGAGTAGAAAGCTGATGCAAGAGCTTGGTCGTGAGCCAACGCCTGAAGAAGTAGCAAAAGTTTTAGGAATTGAACCTGATAAAGCGCTTGAGATTATAAAAATCTCACAAAACCCAGCCAGTCTTGAGGCGCCGGTTGGCGATGAGGAAGATTCACGACTTGGCGATTTTATCCACGATGCATCAGCGCCAACACTTTTTGACTCAGCATCACGAGAGTTGCTCAAAGAACAAGTAGAGCAAGTCTTATCAACACTTTCTGACCGGGAACGACGCGTTTTGGAAGAGCGATTTGGCTTAAAAGACGGTCGACCAAAGACACTTGAGGAAGTTGGACGAATGTTCGCTGTCACCAGGGAGCGTATCCGCCAGATTGAAGCTAAATCACTTCGAAAGCTCCGCCACCCAAGCCGTGGCAATAAACTCAAGGATTACCTCGGTTAACCCCGGTTGATTCATTTGAAACAGTGACCTTAACTCTTTGTGGGGAACTACTTTCTATACATACGAAAAGGTCATGTGATTGTCCTGGTAGAAGCGGGATAGCTTTAGCACCTTGTGGAAGCTTGTCTGGATCAGGTGGGCGGAAGCTTTCTTCTATGATTGTACCAATCTCGTCAAGGTCTATTATCTGGTACGAACCCGCTCCTCCATCGTGACCACCTAGTGTTTTATGCTTCCAGACAGATACAGATCCATTTGTGGGCATTGTTACTGTTGGTTCTTCCTCTTTACCTGTTCGAGTATTAGTATATTTGATTTTTGTTACCATGCATTGCGTTTATACTGTTTTGTCTTTCTGAAGTCAAGAATTGTTGTCAGGATAGGGATGTTTTATATAGCACTGGCCAAGCGTCCACCAGAGGGCGATGAGGATGACAACACTCGCTGGATTAAATGACAAGACGGCGATCATACCCAAAAGAAGCATCAGCTCAAGCGGTTTTTTGTGTTTGATCGCAAAGTAAAACGCGCCACCAACGAGTAAAACAAAAAGGGAAAACCCAAATATCCCTCCCTGCACCCACCAGTCAAGAAAAATATTGTGGCTACTATCTACGTATTGGAAACGAATTGTATTACTGTGCGTTGTCGCAGCATCTTTGAGGCGAACCTCTATATTTCCCATACCTCCGCCAAATATTGGGTACTGCCAGCCGGCTTTTACGGCTGTTTGCCAGATTTCAACCCTATTTTCATACATGCCTGATTTTTCAACAAATGGCAAAAGCGTGCTTAACACCAGGCCAAAAATACAGATCGCTCCGGCGAGCGTGAAGGACAATTTTTTACTCAGAAGGAGAAATGCGCTCTGAAGCAAAAGCGCGATGAAGCCTGCGCGTGAGCCTGAAAGGATAATAAGCATCAAGGCTAGGCAAAAGCCTGCGACTTTGTAGACAAACGAATGGTTCTTAGGAATAAAAAATAAAAATGGCCAGAGAAAGACAGCTATTGCGGCTAGTGTGTTTGGTTCACCGAGTGCGCCGTATGCACGATTTGACTCAGAAAAGCCAAAAATTAAGACGAGGAGGAGGTGAGCAAGAAGAAAGCCAATGAAAAAAACAGGTGGAATATGGGGAATCCGTATGCGTTGGCTCAGGTACGTAAAGATGAGAAGGTGCATGAAGAGAAACACACCTTGTAGTCTATAGGCGTTCCCAAATACTGTTTGGAAAGATGGGAAGAAAGATAGATGAAGACCTGCAAGGATTAGAAGCATAAGGACGATAAAAGGGAAAAAAGAAAGCCTGACATGGGTTTTGGGTATTTGCGCCTTAAGGAGCATCATGAACAAAAGCGCCTCAATAACTAATTCTGCAAGCAGAACCTTTGGCGTCTCAAACGGAGAAATGCCTACAGGAATAATAACAAACGGCAAAAGAAAAAGGAGAAAAAAGAGCAGATAAGAGGCCATATATGTATTGTAGCAGCTTCAAAACACTAAATATACACGGGTAAAATACATTATCCTATAGCACTTGACAACTGATGCTATAGGCTGTATAATTCACAGTCTGATATGGAAAAGAAGCTCGTTTTTGGCTTTTTCACACTCCTTCTGGGGATTATAACGTTTGCCCAGCTTTCTTTGCTGCGAGCAAATGCAGAAGCGCCACTATCATACCCTCTTACTTACTTTGAGACTACGCCATCACCGACAATCACGCCTGAACCTGAGAATAATACCAATAACAATAGTAACAACAACAACTCCAATCAAAATACCAATACGGTTGAATTTACCGTAAACAACACCAACTCATCTGAGCAAAAGACTCCGCCATCTGGCGGACCAACGCCATACATCTGTACAGACAGCAAGCCGGCAGGTGCACCGACGCTTGTCAGCGCCACACAAACAGGTAGTAATCAAATAACGCTATTCTGGAACAAGGCCACTGATCCTGTTACACATTATGCGATTGTGTACGGCACAGAGCCTAATAAGCCAATATTTGGCATTACCAATACAGGCAGCAATGAAACCTCATATACTATAAATAATCTTGCGGGTGGGAAAACTTATTATTTTAGAGTCTTTGGTGTTCATGGTTGTATGCCAGGAGACCTCTCAAGCGAGCTTTCACAAACTGCACTTGGCCAAAGCGTTGAAAATAGTGAAGATGTAGTCTTGGGTGACTATGACGGTCATGTGCGGTCTGAATCTGATGAAGATCCTGCTGACTTTCCTACAGTTGATCTTACCGAAGAGGACGATTCATGGTCATGGTTTTGGCGCAATAGAATTTTTGGCTCGATCGGTTCATTTTTCTCAGAAATACTTAACTTATTCAAGGGTAAATAATCATATTTTCTCCTCTTTCGTGCTACAATGACTCCATGAAACAGGCAGCGATTTTTCTGCATGGCAACCCTCCGAAAAAAGAGCGCGTAAAGCGGTTTCTCGCAAAGGATACAGCAGTTATTTGTGCAGATGGGGGTACTGCCTATGCGCTTGATTTAGGTCTAAAGCCAGACGTTGTGATAGGTGATTTTGATTCGTTGAATAAGAAGCGTTTGGAGAAATTAAAAAATGAAAACGTTCAAATAAAAACATATTCATCTGAAAAAGACGAGACCGATTCAGAGCTGGTGTTGCAGTATGCAATTAAACAATGCTTCAAAGAAATTGTTATTTTTGGCTGGATGGGGACGAGATTTGATCATGTTCTGGCAAATCTGACGCTTTTTGCAGAGCAGAAGAAAGATATGAAAATTACGATCGTTGAGCCGGAGCAAACCTTATACTTTGTAAAGTCCTCGTTAACGCTTACCGGAAAGAAAGGTGAGTACGTATCGCTTATTCCGTTAAAAGGAGATGTGCATGGTGTATCGACGCAAGGCTTGAAATGGAAATTGCATAACGAAACGCTCTATTTTGGCAAAACCCGCGGCATCAGCAATCAGTTCATCGGTAAAACCGCAGAAATAAGAGTAAAAAAAGGGACATTACTTATCGTCCACACTCCGCGTTAAGTTTCTGTTTATTGCATTGATATCTCAAAGGAGCATTGCAAATTTAATTTAAAGCTGTTAATCTTGAACCGTGAATTTTTACCATAGAATCCTAAGTTTAATAGTACTAATAGTGGCTCTAATACTACTAGGTCTTTTATCTAACTATACCCCTTCCAAAATTACTGCCCCCACATCTCTAAATAATCCTAAGGATGTTCCCGAGATGAAAGAAATTTTAAATCCTAGCGATCAAGAAAAAAGACTGAAAGCTGCAAGAAAGTTAGTAGAAAGAGTTGATGTAGAAGAAGCTTTGGAAATATTAGAACATTCTGTCCTGCCACACACCGGAGAGGGTCATTTGGTTGTACACCAAATTGGCTTTTATGCCTACAAAAAATATGGCGTGGATTCAATCCTCAAATGCAAAGATTACTTTTTATATGCCTGTTACCATGGGACAATAATTGAAGCTGCATCTAATCAGGGTTTTGAGGCGATTAAAAAGATGACGGATAAATGTAAAGCCTCTCCTGTTCGACACTTTCAGTGTGTTCATGCTGCAGGCCATTCAATCATGGCTATGTGGAATTATGATTTGCCCAAGGCGCTTGAAACTTGTGATTCTATTTATGAAAGCGAAACTAAGTATCCGGAGGCTTTATCGTCTTGCCATAACGGTGCTTTTATGGAAAACCTTTTCGGGGTACACGATTGGGGCAAAGGTCGCGAAGCTGTCAGAGATTGGTTATCTGATGATCCGTATTTTCCCTGCAACTATTTTGGGGAGAAATACCAAAGAGGATGTTGGTTAAACCAGGCAGCAAGGATTTACCAAATGAATAATGGAGATATAGTGAAGACTTCACAACTTTGCCAGGAAGTTGAAAATTCGGAATACGTGGCCTGGTGCATGGACAATCTGGCAAGACAAATTCATCCTTTAACGAACGGAGATCCTGCCAAAGCATTTGAGCTTTGTCAGCAGGAAGGAGCTGACTGGTATGACAATTGTCTCGTGGTGAATGCCGGATCATTTTACTCTGTTGGAGGTCGCGACCAGGCCATATTTATCTGCCAAAATGTCCCCCCAAACTTAAAGAATGAATGTTACCAGAGGGTAATTGGGCAAATTGCCTCAGACCCAATTGATGTGGAACAAAAAAAGAGACTTTGCCAAAAAATTGAGCAGCCATTTAGCAACCAATGCCTATCTGGTATGAATTATTTAAAGTTTTAAAAATGCCTCTTGACAAATACGTCCAACTATGACCTAAATATATCAGTGGATATACCAGTAGAGAAGTTAGAAAGTAAAAAGAGGATAAAATTTCTTGTTTTGTTACTCCCCGTTGTGGTAGTAGCAGTTTCTGCGCTCGTATATTTTAAAATTATCAAAAATCCTATCCAGAATATACCCCTCTTTCAAAACGGACCAAAAGTTTCCATTAAAACCGAATATAAGAACCCTTTTGATAAAAAGACCCAATATGTTAATCCGTTTGAGACTTATAAGAATCCGTTTGTGGTAAATAGATAGATAGGTAGACAAATGATTTCGTCTTTAAGAATTAGTTTTATTAAATTTTTTATTTTAACTTTGCTTGCGGGAGCGATGTTAGTTTTTGCAAGCAGCGCAGTTTTTTCTCAAAGTCCATCTCCACAAACCTCACCTGCGGCTCAGCCAACTGACCTTACTTTTCCAATAAAAGACTTGGGGGGGTGTACCAACCTTGAAACCTGTACTAACTACTGTGAAGATCCTGTCAATTACAACAGTTGTTCGGATTACGCTA
>CAZSQB010000024.1:0-13315 GCA_964608945.1 uncultured Gammaproteobacteria bacterium | reverse complement strand
ATCTTACGCGAAGCAGTCATGGTCGCAGACCATAACGCATACCACATCGGTGAATTCGCCATTCTCCGCCAAATCCTCGGCGCCTGGCCAAAATCCCACAATTGACAACCGTGATTTCCTGCCTGTATCATAAGGTATGGCAAAAAGAGGAGTCAGGAAGGGAAAAACAGCTACAAAAAATAAAAGCGTGATAGTTATTTCGTATTGGGTTGTCGCTCTTTTGGCAGCTTTCATACTCCTTGGATCTGTTGCCCGCCCGCTTCTTTGGATATTTGTCGTCGGAGCGATCCTGACCTACTATACGTTGAAAAAGTAACATGAACAATGCTGTCAAATACGGCCTCATCCTCACCGGTACTATTGTCTTCTGGCTTGCTATTATGCATTCGCTTGGTGCGTACAGTGCTCAGAAAACAGAGATGAGCTTTGTTGATTATCTCTATGTGCTTGTTCCTGCTATTGTGCTCTACCTTGGCATTAAAGAAAAAAAGAAGATGTTAAAAAATCGCTTGACCTACAAAGAAGGCGTTATGGAAGGTTTGCGCATTTCAGTTATTTATGGCGTGCTTTCTCCAATAGTTTTTTATCTTTACTACACGCTTATCAATCCTGACGCGATTCAATTCGCGAAAAAAGCGTATGGCATGATGCAATTTTCAGATCGCGAAGTAATGTTTGCTGATTTGGCAGTGCAGTTGGTTTTCTCAATCCTAGGCGGTCTCATTATATCGCTTGTTATTGCCTACCTCCTCAGCAAAAAAGCAAGTAATCGTCTGCTATAATGGCAGGCATGAAGCTTAACCCTCAGCAGAAAAAGGTTGCTTTCATAACAATTGTCGCAATCGCTATTGTAGTAATAGTAAATGTTTCGCTTGTTAGTTTTTTGCTGAATAAGCAGGAAAAGCCTGAGCCGTTGCCCCAGAAATATTGGTTTGTTTTGCATCGGAAAGCAAACAAAGAGGAGCTATTTCAGGGAGTGCCGGGAGATAAGAAGAATAGTAGTTTAGTAAAAACATTCCAGGTAAAAGCTGGTATCCCAGGTGAACGGCCAACGCCACTGCCCAAGTTGTTAAACAAAGAATATTGGCTCATTACTGACAAGCAAGAACAAAAAGACAATCCTGAGACAGCGCCGTATTTTCTGACACTCAATATCCCAGCGCCAACAGAGGAGCCTTATGGACCAACGCCATACAATGAATGTAACGGACAATGTCATTGGATCTTGCCCGGAGCATTTGGCTTGCATGGAATCAACGGCGACCCGACTCGTTTATCTGCAGCCGATCCTGGTAGCTCAGGCTGCATCCGCCACAAAGATGAAGACGTAACGTATCTATATAATCTGCTAGATCCGAAAAGAGAGGAGATCCGGTATTACATCGAGGATAACTAGCCCGCTGTATAGTAAGTTAGCATCTCATGTTAGGGAATACTTCCCTTGTCATTCCCATGAAAATGGGAATCTATACAAATAACGTTCTGGATTCTTGGCGGCGTTTACCCTGATTACCGCCTACGCGGGAATGACAATTTGGGGCAAAACAGGGCTAACATCTGGGATTGTCATAGTTGACTTTTTTCCAAACTGGGGTATACTGCACGTGCTATGGCAGCTACAGAACGGCCACAACCTCCAGATCGAATATTAGAAGCCGATGTGATTCTTACAGGATTGCGAGATATCGAGCAAAAAAGCGTCACAGGCAGACAAACAGCTTTTGCGAGATCAATTCGACGCAATACGCTTGAACCAAGAGCAGCGCAATTGCACGCTTTTGGCGCATTTCCAGTGAGAGACGTTTCTACAGTAGTTGATGGAGAGCGAAAAATTGTGCCTACACCTCTCTTGCGGCTTATCACTTCTCCTCGTCCGAATGTGTACGAATACAGTCTCACGCCAGATGGGCGAATAGTAGGGTATACGTTTACCGACGAAGGAGGAGATGGGAGTCATCTTTATCACGACGAAGCCACTAGCTATGAAGTACCACCAGAAGAAATTCCAGCCTTTATATTTCCTGCATTGCGAACTATGGAAGTAGCAGTTAAGAGAGAGCAGAGAAAGGTGCATATTCAACAAGACAGAGAGGCTGGTGTATTCCGCGAGAGAGCAAGAGCATGGGTTGATCATAAGCGGCCATTGTTGCAAGCTACAATGGCACTCGTTGTTGCATCTGGAAGGTTCGACGAATTGATAGAGTCAGTCATGCCAGGCATGGAGGTTATTCGGCCTGAAGATTATGGAGATGAGAGAGGCGAGTACTTAGATAATAGGGGCGTAGCGGGGTTCAAATTGGAGTTGACAGGAGAGGATGGTAGCAATGTGCAAATTTCTATCGAGCGCGATTATGATTTACCGGAGGACCCCAATGCCAAATACCTTTTTTCTGTTGCATATTCTTCTGACCCAGAGCTCAGAAGACATACGCTCGTTTCCATAACAGACACTGGTCTTATACTGTTAGTGAGTGATGGAAAAAAAGACTACAGATGTTTTATTGAAGATAAAAATGGAAAAATTAAGGCTAACCCCAAAGCGGTTTTCCGAGCAGAAAATGCTGCGGCAGAACTCGCGATTCTTCTTAGAACCCCAACATTTCTTGAAGCTGCTCGGCAGGGGGTATTAAGACAGTCTACGGAAGAGTAATGATTGTCTCAATTGGTGTCGGAGTGGGCGTTGGGGTTTCGGTGGGTCCGCCAGTTGGCGGATTCGTTGGCTCAGGAGTTGGTGTCTCAGTCGGCTCTTCTTCCTCAAATGTAGTCGGTGTTGGTTCCTCAGAAGGTGACGGGAATTCAAGTGGAGCATTGCAATTTTTGATAGGCACAGTGCCGCGCAGGAAATATTCAGGATAGGCAGAGGAGGTTGCGGTATTGGCGCGATAGCCATTTTCTTTACAGACAGGTGTGCGTATGACACCTGACGGGGCAGTGAATCGTTCAATTGACGTTCCTTGTAACGCTTTTTCCATGAGGAGTCGCCAAATAGGTGCCGCGCCCAGAGACCCTGCAATACTATCCATTGGCGCTCTGTCATTGTTGCCGACCCAAACGCCGACCACAAGGCTTGGCGTATAGCCTACGGTCAAGGCATCACGATAATCCTCGGTCGTCCCTGTCTTCACTGCTGCTTGGCGAGAGATGGTCAATGCATTACCGAACACAGGCTGTCGCGCTTCGTTGTCAGAGAGAATTGAAGAAATGATAAATGCGATTCTTTCATCTATAGCCTGTTTGGGTTCGGATTCGTGCGTATAGACTACTTTTTCGCGCTTGTCTTTTATCTCAATAATTGTCGTCGGTGTCACTCGCATCCCGCGATCTGCAAAAACGCCATATGCACTTGTCAGCTCAAGAAGCGGTACTTCCGCAGCACCAAGTACCATGGAGAGGCCATAGTCTTGCGGGCTTTTCAGTGTGGTTATGCCAAGTTGCTCTGCCATTTCAATCGCGTCCGGCACACCGACTTTTTCCATCACTAAAACCGCAGGAATATTCAGAGAGTTCGCCAAAGCGAAGCGCACGAGCACGTTACCGCGGAACTTACCGTCGTAATTTCTAGGCTTATATCCATCTGGGAAGGAGATTTGCTTATCATCAAGCACTGTCGCAGCAGTAATCAGATGTTCATCAATTGCTTTGCTGTAGACGATTGGTTTAAATGAAGAACCCGGTTGTCTTGCCCGAAGCGCCATATTGATTTTGCCGTTTGTCTCATCCTCCCAGTTATGGCTGCCAACAAGCGCTAAGATTTCACCTGTCTTCGGATCCAAAACCACAGCTGCAGCATTTGTCACCTTATTTCGCGCAAGCCGAAGGACTTGATTCTCAACAACCTGTTCAGCATATTCCTGAAGCGGAAGATCGATCGTCGTCCGGACAGTAAATCCTGCTCCTGCGACGCGCTGCTCGCCATATTTTTCAATTAATTCATCTTTTACCATGAGGGCAAAATGCGGCGCTTTAACGTTGATCTCCCTTGGTGCAGGATTAAATGCGATTTGCTGTTCCTCAGCCGCTATACGCTCAGCATCGGTAATAAATCCAAGGGATCGCATTCGCTTTAATACGAGTTCTTGTCGTGCAAATGCTTTATCGCGATTTCCGGTTAACGGAGAATAAGCAGACGGGGCAGGTAATATTCCGGCAAGAAGCGCCGATTCACCCAACGTTAAATCCGCTGCAGTTTTACCAAAATATGTTTTTGCTGCATCCTCAACGCCGAATGTGCCTTCGCCAAAATATGCAGTATTCAAGTACATTTCTAAAATATCCTCTTTATTAAATCGTCGTTCTATCTCAAGCGCGAGGAAGATTTCCTGATATTTCCGCAAAAAGCTTTTCTCCTGCGTCAGAAGCGTATTCTTTACCACTTGTTGGGTGAGCGTTGATCCACCCTGACGCAGTTGTTCTTGCTGGATGTCAGTCAAAAGCGCACGAAGGATGCCGCGAAGAGAAAAGCCTGGATGATTGTAAAATTCTTTATCTTCAACCGAAATGACTGCTTCTTGTGTGAACATAGGAATGTCCGCGATAGAGATAGTTGTTTTGTCGCGCGCCTGATAGAAGGAGAAGAACGGTTTGTCGTTTCTATCAAGGAGTAAAACACCCTCACTTTTATGGGCGATGATGCTTTCTTTACTGGATAAATCTCGGACAAAATACAGGTATGTTGCAACGGGAATAAAGACAAGGAGTAACATGCTGCCGATTATGATATAGGGGAGAATAGGTTTTGCAGTAAGCCAGAGTTCATGGAAGACTTGCCTTATCATTTTGGGGTCCTTTCGGATCGTTATCACTACATTTTTTAGTTTGGTGAATGCGCTGTGTAAAGAAGGTCTCATTCTACTCTTTTCTTGGTGTTAAGTAAAATATAGCACATTAGCACTACTTGCATTGGTGTGATAAAATAGGTGTATATGGGAAATTACATTAAAACAATTCTTCTCCTCGGCGTCCTCAGCGTAATTCTCATCACTCTTGGGAGGCTTGTTGGTGGTGAATCTGGTATGTATTTAGCACTTATCATAGCACTCGTCATGAATGGCGTTTCGTATTTCTACTCAGACAAAATTGCGCTTATGGCTTCAGGTGCTAAGCCATTGAGCAAAAAGCAGGCGCCTGGCCTTTACGATATGGTTGAGAATTTAACAAAGAAAATGCATCTTCCTATGCCGAGACTCTATATCACGCCTGATCGGCAAGCAAATGCATTTGCAACAGGTCGCAGTCCAAACCATGCAGCTGTCGCAGTAACGCAGGGGATTTTGGATACGTTAAGCAAAGACGAATTACGTGCAGTTCTCGCACATGAGTTGAGTCATGTACAGAATCGCGATATCCTTATCGCAACCATTGCTGCAGTTCTCGCGAGCGCTATTTCATTTATCGGGAATATGGTTATGTATAGAGGGTTTTCTGGGGGAAGCGATGAGAATAACAGAGGGGGAGGGATGCTTACGCTTTTTGCCGCACTCCTCGTGCCGCTTGGTGCATCGCTTATTCAGCTTGCGATCTCTAGGCAGCGAGAATTCGGCGCAGATCAGATAGGCGCGAAAACCATCGGCAATGGCGAGCCGCTTGCAGACGCACTCCTTGCGATTCATGATTCAACCAAGCGTATCCCAATGCGCCACAACCCAGCGTTTTCTTCGTTATATATTGAAAATCCGTTTGAAAAAAAAGGTGGAGGATTACTAAAACTTTTCTCAACGCACCCGCCAGTTGTTGAGCGAGTCAAGCGTCTGAGGGCTATCCGTTAACGGTATTATGTAGTTTTCCTTCTAAAAAACTGTGGATATTTTCTATGGTTGTTTGTTCGATTCGCATGAGGGCCTCTTCAGAATTGAATGCATTATGCGGAGTGATGATAACTTTTGGATGGTTGATGAGAATATGATTGTAGATAAGGGTTTTTAAATCAACATCTTGGCCATATTCTGTTGTTAGAATTGCGATTTCCTCATTGAGCTCCTTTTCTTCTTCCAGAACGTCAATACCGACGCCATCAAGTATGCCTTTGTTTAGCCCTAAGATAATAGCCTCTGTGTCGATTATTCCACCACGTGCAGTATTGATGAGGTATGATCCTTTCTTGCATGTTAGGATATTATCTTTGTTAATTATATGTTTTGTTTCGTTATTAAGCGGTACGTGCAGACTGATAATATCAGCAGTCTGTAACAGCGTATCGAGGGTAACGTACGTAAAACCGTATTGTTTTGCCAGATCTTCTTTTTGGGATCTTGTGCAGACAATCATTTTCATACCAAAGCCTTTGGCAATGCGCAACACATTTATTCCGATTTTGCCAAGTCCTACGATACCAATAGTTTTCTCGCATACATCAATACCCCGAATTTCTCTATGATCGAAATTTAAGTTCTTTGCTTGATTGACTGACTTATACATTTTTCTCGTGAGTGTTAGTATCAAGGCAAACGTATGCTCGGCAACAGTATTGCTGCCATATTCTGGGACATTGGCAACGGCAATGTTTTTACTTTTACAATATGCGATATCAATATGGTCAAAGCCAGTTGAACGGGTTACAATGAGCTTGAGCCTCGAAAGCGTATCAATGACTTCTTTCGTGAGGCTCGAATAGATAAAAGAGGAAACAATCTCCGCGTCTGAAAATGAGGATGCATTATCAATGCTTAGCTTTTGGTCAGATAAGACAGCTTCGGGGAACTCCTTTTGTAAAATCTCTTTTTCCCAGTCCTGAACTTCAAAAAAGACAATTTTTGACATACGAACGTCTTTCGTCGTTGAAAATAGAGTTATCTCTATAACGAATATAGCATATTCTTACACTATTTTTCCACAAATGCCTTATAGTTGTATTTTATAGAGCATTTATTGTTCAGTTTTGAACTTTTCCAAAAAATGACATGTTTCATGAGGGTATAGCGGTGACTACAAACAGAATGAATAAAACACTGCTCATCGTCGATGAGGAAACCGGGAAACTTTCTACAGCATGAATGCAACTCTTAAAGCCAGAGAAGAGATCGCACAAGGAACACTTCTTGCAACGTTTGATCTTTTGGGGAATGAAGTAGAGTATATCCCTGGGCAATTTGTTATCGTCGTACTTTCTCAGCTTATTTATCCTGATGATAGAGGGGGACGACGGCATTTCTCAATAGTCAATTCACCCAATGTAAAAGGCATTATCCAAATTGCAACCAGGATCCGTGAGAGCGGGTTCAAAAAAACGTTAAACGAAATGCAACTTGGGAGTCTTCTTGAGCTTGGTCCGATTGCCGGGCGTTTTATTTTGCCTGAGACGACGGATCGGCCACTTGTCTTTATTGCTGGCGGCATTGGCATCACGCCATTTATGTCGATGCTCTCTTATGTCAAAGAAATGAAGCTACCATATGAAATAACGCTGCTATATTCAAATAAAGATACAGCATCAACCGCGTTCTTTGCAGATTTAGAATCTTTGGCAGCAAGTATCCCAGGGCTACGACTTGTTTTTTCAATGACACAGGATCCACATTGGCAAGGAGAAAAAAGCAGAATAGACGCAGCGATTATAAAAAAATACGTCCCTGATTTGCAAAGGCCTTTATTTTATGTGGTCGGTCCACCAGCAATGAATGATGCAGTTAATCAGACATTGCTTGATCTTGGTGTTTTGCAGGAAAATATTAAGCGGGAGAGATTTACGGGGTACTGACCGTATCAAAACTTGACAAGCCCCAGCTTTTATGTCTTACTGAATGTATGCCCAAGAGAAAAGTGAGGCGAACATATAGTGCTAAAAAGCATTCTTCTTCGCGAAAAGCACGCTATCTTACTATTGTTGCAATTGCGAGCCTGGTGCTTGTAGGCATTGTTCTTGGTTACTCGTTAAAAGATACCAAAACTCTTGGTGTAACAACCTATCTAGCAAAAGGTGATGATGGCTCGAGTGATAACAGCGGGAGCGGGAGTTCGGGGAGCGGTTCATCCGGGTCAGGTGGTTCCTCATCAGGAAGCAATAATTCGGATGACAATGATGAGAGAGAGGATAACGATAACAGTGGATCATCCGGTTCTTCCAACACGGGAAGTAGCAATACTGGTTCAAGCGGTTCTTCTGGAAATAGCGGCAGAGGTAGCTTGTTCAACATTTTTCCTAGAAGATCAATAACGCCCCAACCGACTGAAATTGAAGATGATGAGGACGAGGAGGCTAATGAAATTGAAGTTGAGGATGAACTCGAGGAAGAGCTTCCTGACGAGCCGATTGAAGTAATCACAAAAGATGACAGGACACGAATTGACATTACGGCAAATGGCATAAAGGTCCGTTTGGAAAGACGAGCTGACAGAGTTGTTATCAAAGCAGAGAGAGAAGACGGTACTGAAGTTGAGTTGGCTGATGATACTCTCTTTAAAATTGACGATCGGCTGGCAAAAAGCAATATAAAAGTTGAAACTGCCGGAGACAATGAATTCCTTGTTTTACGTAACACGACAGGAGCACTAACCAATTTTCCGATCTCACTTGATCTTGCGACGAACGCACTCATCATTAACACAACTGCCGGTCAAAAAACTGTTGCCATACTCCCTGATATTGCAGTACAGAATCTTCTTGCCGCAAATATCATTGACCAACTGGGGAATCAGGCTCTTCAAAATGAAGTTTCCAATAACACGCTTCCTAAGATTGACCGATTGATAACACTTGGAGAACAAAACGGCATACCTATTTATGAAATCAACGGCTTTGATAACCAAAGGTTACTTGGCTTGATCCCGGTAATTGTAGAAAAAGATGTAACTGTTTCTGCCGAGACAGGAGAGGTGGTAGCCACACAGGAGTCTCTGGTAAACCGCGTGCTAGATCTCGTTTCCTTCTAGGTTTTTTCTTTGCTTACTGCGTGTGTTAAGTAATTTTATATGTAACCGACTGAGAGGATGCTGCAAGCCTATGACATTGTAGCATCCTCTGCTATTAATAATTTTTGTTAAAAATAGAAGGAGAGGAGGTGCTTATATGTGTTACAACTGTGGCTGTGGATTGCCGGATGATGACATGGGACAAGGAAATGCTGGCGTCGACCCCAATGGAAAATCTATTACTAATAAAACATTTGTAGAAGCGGCAAAATCACAAGGGATGAGTGTTGAAGACGCGAAAAGAGAGGCATTGAAGCTTCTGAAAAAAGAATTAGGAGAACAGTAAATGTTTGCTATAATGCCGTCTTACGGATGTATTTATGACCCTAGGTCGTCTGCTGTATTTTTTTACTGATTTTCAAGGATATATCCTCGCAACGATTATCGCGTTTGTTGTTTTTATCATCACAACAATACTCGTTTTTCGATCAAGTCGTTCTGAGTTGTGGAAAAGAGTCGTAATAAGCTGCTTTTTCACTTTGTTTCTTCTTATTCTCATCTACAGTTGTTTTGAAGCATTTATCCGGTACCGCTACGATGAATCAGATAGTCTGGGATTTTTACGGACGAATGGAAAGTGGTTTCAGCGGCACGTGGTATATAACGCTGATTTCTATCGGGATAGGAATTTTTCGACTGAGAAAAAAAAGGGCGTATTTCGTATCGGTGTACTTGGCGACTCTATAACCTTTGGTTATGGAATTAATAATCCCGAGGATCGATTTACCAATGTCCTTGAAAAAAAATTCAGGGATGCAGGATACAATGTTGAAGTGTATAATCTTGGGAAATCAGGATATGATACCTACAATGAGCTAGACGAGTATCCGGTATTAGAAAAATTCAACTTTGACATGTACATTTGGCAATACTTTCTCAATGACGCAGAGCCACGACAAAGCAAGGGAGGAAAAATCCTGGCTGATGAGAGGGGGCAAAAAGACCTGCCGAGAATACTATCAAATCATTCTTATTTTTTTGATTACATCTATTGGCGTCTGACAGCGCGTTACGATAAAACCTTCCTTGCATTAAGAAATGCAGACATGCAGCAATACAGAGACAAAAGAAATCTTGAGCAACACAAGAAAGATATTGAAGATTTAAGAAAAAAATTGACCTCTGGTGACAAAAAAGCGTATGTCATTATATTTCCATTCATTAGTCTTCTGCCAAATTATCCAGCTGGTGATATTCATGTGTTAGTAAATAAAATATTTCATGAGCAAGGATTACAGACGATAGATCTGCTTGATGATTTAAAAGGAAAAAGAGCGCAAGATCTTGTTGTTGGAAGATATGATTACCATCCTGACGAAGGCGTGCACCGTCTCGCTGCAGAAAGGCTATTTCAAAAAATCCTGCCATTGGTAAAAGAACATGCAAAAGACCAAAAAAGTAATTAAATCCGTTTGGAAAAAGTGGCTCAAGATTGCCCGTATCATAGGAAATTTTCAAGCCAGAGTATTTTTTAGCCTTTTTTATCTCATCCTCTTTCTGCCAGTAGGGCTTGCATTTCGGCTCTTCAGTGACCCACTCCACATGAAAAAACAGAAGAGCAAAAAAACCAATTTTCATCCATGGGAGCACCCAAAAGAAGATCTGAAGCAAGCGAGAATGCAATATTAACAATAGGAAACGTATGTATATCTTAGGAATCTCTTGTTTCTATCACGAGTCAGCTGCGTGCCTTCTGAAAGACGGGAAGGTTGTTGCAGCGTCTGAAGAAGAGCGGTTCAGCCGTAAAAAACACGACGCAGAGTTTCCAAAATTAGCAATAGCGTTTTGCTTGCGACAAGCAGGGATCAGCGTGAAAGACCTCGATTATGTCGTGTTTTATGAAAAACCGTATTGGAAGTTTCAACGCATTCTTCTTTCAACGCTTGCAGCTTATCCATCTGCTGTTACGCTTTTTGCTAAAGCCATGGTTGCGTGGTTTAGCGAGAAACTTTGGGTGAGATCAAATCTCGCTTACGAACTTGCTGTTGCGTCAGAGAAGATTCTCTTTGTGCCACACCACATTTCACATGCAGCGGCAAGTTTTTACCCTTCAGGGTTTGAAAAATCAGCGATCCTCACACTTGATGGCGTTGGGGAGTGGACGAGTGGCACGTACGGAATTGGTAATGATAAAGATATCACACTACTAAGAGAAATGCGCTTTCCCCATAGCCTTGGACTACTGTATTCTGTTTTCACTGCGTTTTTGGGGTTTGAGGTCAATGACGGGGAATATAAAGTCATGGGAATGGCCCCATATGGCATACCAAAATATCTGGCCAGAGTAAAAAAACTTGTGCAGATGTTTCCAGATGGATCATTTGCGCTCAACATGGACTATTTTTCTTTTCATAAGTCATCGGATATGGCGTATAGCAACAGCTTTTTAAAACTCTTTGGGGAGCCTCGACCAAAAGATTTACATTTTTTTACCAAATCCTCAGGTTATCCATCATATTTTGGAGAAAAATCGGAGAATTACAACGAGCTCTGTGAGATAAATCAGCACTATGCGGATATTGCCGCATCCATCCAGGCATTTACTGAGGAGACCATTCTCAAACTCGCAGAGACCGTGTATAGAAAAACAAAATTAGAGAATCTCTGTATGGGCGGTGGTGTCGGGTTAAATAGTGTAGCTAATGGCATGCTTCTTCGCAAAGGTCCCTTCAAGCGTATATTTATCCAGCCGGCAGCGGGAGATGACGGCGGCGCAATGGGTGCTGCGTTTTATGTGTATCATGCGCTTTTGGGAAAACCGCGGAACTATACCCAAGATACGAGCTATTTTGGCATTGAATTCTCAGAGAGTGAGATAGAAAAGTTCCTTAAACAAAAAAAGATTCCCTATAAAAAATATTCCGAGTTAAGGCTCACTGAATTTTTAGCAAACAAAATAGTACAAGGAAAAGTCATCGGTTTTTTCCATGGTCGGGCAGAATGGGGACCGCGCGCTTTGGGAAGTCGTTCCATTATCGCTGATCCAAGAAAAGAGGAAATGAAAGAAGTCGTGAATACGAAAATAAAGTTTCGTGAACCATATCGGCCATTCGCGCCGGTTGTTTTGGCTGAGAAGGCTTCTGATTATTTTGCAGTTGACGGTTTGAACCATGAGTATTTAACTAATTTCATGCTTGGCGTTTTCGCAGTGAAAAAGGATAAAAGAAAAGTCATTCCTGCTGTAACGCACGTTGATGGATCTGCTCGGCCGCAAATTATAACGAAAGAACAAAACGGGCGATATTATGGTTTGGTTAAGGCGTTTGGAGATAAGACAGGCGTGTATGTTTTGATGAACACATCATTTAATCTCAAAGGCGAACCGATTGTGAACACTCCTGAGAACGCATTGAATACGTTTAAAACCTCGGGATTAGACTATCTCGCATTGGAGCGATATGTGGTTGATAAAAATGATATCGTTTAAAGTTCCAAATCTCAAGCACCAAATAACAAATAAGCTCCAAATACAAAATTCGAATTTGAAAATTGTTATTTATTTGGGATTTATTATTTGTTTTTTGGGATTTGCAAAACCCATTAGAACGTTGTATATTAAATTCTAAATGAAAATTATTAAGCACACAGTTGCTCGCGTCTCAGAATCAAGCGAATTTCTCACTTTCCTCTGGAAAGCAAAACTCTGGTTTCTTATTCCATTTATTATTCTCCTCCTTATTTTTAGCTTTATCTTCGTATTCGCTCAGGCAACAGGCGTTGCGCCATTTATTTATACACTCATCTAAAAATTCGAATACCAAATATCAAAATCCGAAACCCTTCGACTTCGCCAAGTCTGACTTGGCTTCGCTCAGGGTAAACAATAAGACGTGTTTATGGTGAGCTTGTCGAACCATTTCGAGTTTCGTGCTTCGGATTTCGGATTTAACCGTCCTGTGTTCTAGAATAAATTCCTTATCACAATAGAGTGAATTGGTAGTAATATTATTGAGATATGCAGCACTCTTCCTTTGTTATTCACAAACATAAAGCAACGAGCCTTCACTATGATTTTCGGCTGCAAATTGGCGACGTTATGCCATCGTGGGCAATCCCCAAAGGCCCGACGCTTGATCCGACTATGAAGCGTCTTGCTATGGCGACAACAGACCACAGCATGGAATATCAGCATTTCGAAGGCATATTGCCTGAAGGCAAGTATGGTGCAGGACCGGTTATGATTTGGGATAAAGGCTATTATGTGCCCGAGGTGGAGGTTGCAAAAGGGGTGAGAGAAACAGTTACAGATTATGATGACGGACAAAAAGTCATGAAAGAGGGAATGAAAAAAGGAGAGATAAAATTTTTTCTGCATGGAAAAAAGCTAAAAGGATCATTTGCTCTGGTTAAAACAAGAGGATTTGCTGGTAAAAATGCGTGGTTACTAATAAAGCACAAAGATGAATTTGTA
>CAZSQB010000023.1:0-13549 GCA_964608945.1 uncultured Gammaproteobacteria bacterium | reverse complement strand
ATTGCAACGACGCTACAAACTCCGAATTATTGCAACACGATTCCTAATTAAACCAAAAGAGAAGAGTCTAATGATTCAGATTATTAGACTGTCATTGAGAGAATCGCAGGAAATATAGTACCTTTAATCCAACTTGAAGACAGGCTTCTAAGCTATTTTAGTGAAAACCCGAATAGGGTAATCTCTCGAGATGAACTATTATCACAGAATTGGGGGCCGGGCGTATCTGTTGCTGTAGTTGAAAAAGCCATTAGTCGTTTTAGGGATAAAATAGAATCTGATCCAAGAAGACCTTTGCGTATTATCTCGGTAAGAGGGCAGGGGTATATGTTCCGAACAGAATCTCAAGCCCCTGAAGAACCTAATACGACTTACGCAAAAACTGTCATTCTGAGCCCTTCGATGTCATTCTGAACGAAGTGAAGAATCTCAGGATAAACTCCGCGAAGAATCTTAGATCCTTCGGGATGTACCAGACGGTACGTCCCTTCGGCAATGGCCTCAGGATGACAAAAAATGCGTAACTCGTACTAATTCTACATAAGCTCATCAAGAAGGGGATTGATCTCAACGTTGTCTATTGGCTGTTTGACTAGTGGTGTCTGAACGATTTGAGGTAGTCCGTCTTCCCATGTTGGCCGTTCTTCAATGTAAAATACGCCTGTTGCGATTTTTTCTTTTTCACCTGTCATAAGCGGTCTTTTTAGTGGCCACTCTTCTGCTCGCTCGTAGGCGAGTGTTTTGTTTTTCGGATCATGCCCTGTTGTCTCAAGCTTATAAACCCTTTCATAAAACCAGGAAAATGTATTGTGGTGATTAAATGTCACACATGGCTGCATACTATCAACAATTGAGAAACCTTTGTGCTTCACAGCAGCGACTAGAAGGTCTGTCTCCTGCTTTGTGTCTCCTGCAAACCCCCGTGCGACAAATGTCGCTCCGGTTGCCAAAGCAAGCGCGATAGGATTCACAGGCGCTTCAACGACTGGAACCGGTGTTGCTTTGTTCTTCTCGCCGATCTCGGTCGTTGGCGAAAATTGACCTGTTGTCAGTCCGTAAATTTGATTGTTATGCACCAAAAGCGTCAGATTGACATTCCTTCTCGCTGCATGGATTAGATGATTACCACCTTCTCCGAATTGATCACCGTCTCCACCGATAACGATAACGGTCAAGCCATGATTGGCAAGCCGTATTGCCTCAGCTGGCGGCATAGGACGACCATGAAGACCATTAAATCCATAAGTCTTCACCCAGTAGGGCAATTTACTCGAGCAACCGATTCCTGAAACCAGCACTACTTCCCAGGGATTTAACCCTAACTGCACAATTGCGTTTTTTAGAGAAACCCATATGCCAAAATCGCCGCAGCCCGCGCACCAGTTTGGTTTATCGTATGTTATTTCTAAATCTTTTAAAGTCGCAGCCATAGGTTCTATTTTGTCATTCTCGTGAAAACGAGAATCTAGATCCTCGATCAAGTCGAGGATGACATTAGACCATCGTTTTAACCTTATCAATGATTTCCTCAGGATAAAATGGTCTGCCGTCGTATTTTCGTAAGTGATCTGTGAATGTGATACCGGTATGTTCACGAACAATGGCTTCAAATTGTCCTTGTCTGTTATTTTCTATAACCAAAGTTTTTTGCGTATTCTTTATCATGGCTGCAAATGCTTCATTTGGAAATGGGGACAGATATGATATTTTTAGAAAATTGACATTTACTCCGCCAGTAGCCAGCTGTCGCATTGCCTCAAGAATCGGCATCTTTGTTGATCCCCATGATACAAGCGTCAATGGTGCAGCTTGATCTCCACTTGTACTGAGCCCTGTCGAAGTATATAATTCAGGCTGAGGAAATTCATTTGCAGCGACCGCTGTATCGAGCTTTTTAAATCGCTTGTCCACCATCTTCGTTCGTATTGCTGATTCTTCATTGTATAGTCCATGCTCATCATGCTCATCAGAACCAGAAAGCCCAATCCCTCCTTGCTGACCTGGAAGGCTTCGTGGAGAAACTCCATCTTCTGTGAACAAATACCGTTTATAATCTGTCTGTTGCGAAGCTTCTTGGTCAGTTAAAATTTTTCCCCGTTCAACTTTGAATTTCGCACTTTCCTCTTTGAACTTATTGATATCAATCGACATATGTCCTTCCATTAAATACTTATCAACCAAGACAACTACTGGCAGTTGGTACTTCTCAGCCAAATTCAAAGCGTGCATTGTCTGCGTAAATGCTTCGAGCGGATCGCCAGGTGCGACAACGATCCTAGGGAAGTCTCCCTGATGCGCATGGAGCATGAATCGTAGATCCCCCTGTTCAGTCCAGGTGGGCATACCAGTCGCAGGTCCAGGACGCATACCCATAATGACAACAACAGGCGTTTCTGTTTGGGCTGCAAGTCCTAGTCCCTCAACCATTAGAGAGAATCCGCCGCCAGCTGTAGCGACGAGTGATCGTACCCCGGCAAATGCCGCTCCAAGCGCCATATTTATCCCCGCTATCTCATCTTCCGGTTCTTTGACGACAATATTGTATTTCAATGCCTGGTCTGTTAGTGTTGTCATAACGCCATTTATTGGTGTCATAGGATAAATCGCTGCGAATTTTAGCCCGCCACGGATTGCTCCCAGTGCTGTTGCTTCTGCGCCACCGATGAGGAGTTTGGTTTGTGGAAGCTTCTGAACATTTGCCACCAGATTGTTGCCATAATTTTTTTCTATGTAATCAAATCCAGCTTTTGACGTATTGATATTCTCTCTTACTACCTCCTCGCCTTTTCGTCCGAATGCATCCTGCATCATTTTCTCAAGTAGAGAAAAGTCATTGTGGAAAAGCGCGAGTGAGGCGCCGACAGAGACAGTATTTATCATGAGCCTGTCAACCTGCAACTGTTTGGTTATTTCAAAGAGCGGGATAGGAAACAACTTAACAGGTTCTGGAAAATCATCTACTTTTAAGTGCTGAACATTTGGATCATAAATAATCGCAGAATTCTCAGAGAGTTCGTGTGTATGCAGTTTTACCGTCTGACTATTTAACGCCACCAACATATCAACGGTTCTTTTTTGTGCTGTGATCGGAGCGTCTGAGGCACGGACATAGTAGGCATTGTGCCCGCCGCGAATAAGCGATGGATACTCAACGTAGTCAAAAACAGAGAAGCCCAAACGAGTAAAAACTTTGGACATCATCATGCCTGTTGTCATGATGCCATAACCTGCTTCTCCACCGATAAGCCACTCAAGATCAATCATAGTTCAACTACGCTCACTACAACCATTATAAACTAAATCGAAAAAATTGAAAAACCCATTTGTAAAGAGGTGATGAATTAGGAGGGCCAGACTTGTTTAATTTCGTTTCCTTGCTCATCAACCTCAACAATTATAATTGCGTTAACTGGGCAAGACTTTGCAGCATGCATGACATTTGTCTCATCATCATTGATATCAGAATAACTCACAAAATCAGACGTAGATGTTCCGCCTTTTCTCTTTATAACTGCTTTCCCTTCAGGATCAAGGTCAAAGGTGTTTGGCGCAACACCTAGACACGATGCAGCACCGATACATTGCGTCCGATCAATCTTAACCTTAAATCCCATATACTCTTATCTTAAAGACAATCCCGTAGGGTAAAAAGCGCAAGTAATGCACACTTTTTTCTCGTTTCTGACACTTCGATTCCCAGCAGGTTGAGCATATCCTGATCCGCAAATTTTGTCAATTCAGTTTTTGATTTTCCGATTGCAAAATCAGTGAGCATTGACGCTGCAGCAATGCTAAGCGCGCATCCTCCCCCAGAAAAACTAATATCTTTGATCTTGCACCCGGGGGGTGAGTCCGTAGCTACACCTGCGGATTTTCTGACTTTTTCAAACTTAATATACACTGAAATCTCATCGCCGCAAAATGGGTTTAGCTGCATTGACGTTGTATCAAAGTCTTTTAGTTTGCTAAAGTGTAAAGGACTTTTATAATGCTCAAGTATCTCTTCCCTGTATAAATTATTATCCATATTATTTTATTGCAGATACTACTCGATCGTAGAGCGTTTCGATTGTTGAAGAGTCAAAAACAACATATCCATGTCGCCTTGCTTGGTGCTTAAGGGTTTTTCCAAAAAGGCTTGAGACAGATGCATACCGTGTGCGCCATGCTTCAAGATTTTTCTCATCCCTCCCACTCACCTCCCACGCTCTGATGTGCCCTTCTTTCTCTCGCTGTAGCTCGCGCTCATAGATCCCTCCTTTTTGATCAAAAAGAAAAATCGCTTTCATCCGATCGTGCTTTCCTGTTGCAACGCTATCTGGAATAATACCATCCCCTTCTAAGATAACCGGTAAGTTATTAAATTTAAGATGGTTATCAATAACAGTTTTAAGGCCAGGCCAAACTGCAGTTCCGATCCTTACTAACTCCTCTGCAATTTTCTCGTGCGGTGTTGTGTCAAAATATGCTTTATCCTTGGTTAGGAGAGCAAAAAGATCAGGATTGTCTTCCTTCTTCAGTGTGTTTTGCATCACAAGACGAATATCATCTACTTCCATGTATGGAATTTCAAAATGATGTGATAATTGCCGGGCAAGCGTTGTCTTCCCCGTTCCCGCACTACCACCGATAAGAAGAACATCCCAATCCCGCTTCATAGCGCTCATACCATCTCTCCTTTATGGACTCCGACAGTTTCTTTGATAAAAAAATCAACACCATCTGATTCAAGGACAAAGTATCCACCATTTTCAATTGCCAACGCTCTCATTTCCTCTTTGGGAGCAAAACCCATATGAATAAGAAAAGCTCTCATTATTCCCCCATGGCAAACAACCAGTACGCTCTTCCCGGGATATGCAACAGATGTCTCTCGGATGAATGTTGCAAGCCGTGTCGCGATCTTCTCATCGGTTTCAGATCCATCTATCAGCGGGGTTTTGAACCGAATATCAGCTGAAAGATCACCAAACTTTCTAAATGTATCCTTCAACTCTTGTTGTGCCTTGGCTATACTTGTTCCTTCCAGCCTGCCGTAATTTCTTTCTCTTAAAATCTTTTTTGTTTCAACAATCATTTTATGCTCAAGAACAATTATTTCGGCTGTTTGTTTGGCTCTTAACAAATCCGAAGAAAAAGCCGCAGCAAATTTGATATTCTTTAATTTTTGAGAAACGTCTTTTGCTTGCTGAATACCATTCGCAGTAAGACTCGAGTCCTTTTGGCCTTGATAAAATCCTTTCAGATTCCACTCAGTCTCTCCGTGCCTGACAATGTAAAATGTACATTTTTTTTGCATGATTATAAAATCCTTATCCTATCAAGCTTTTTTTGTATAAAGATTGGGTTCAATCCATAGACTTCTTCTTTATAACTCAAGTTATCTGCTATCGCATCGTAGATAAAGATGGGTTTTTTGTGGTGAAAAGCGATCACCATCTCCATAAGCATATTGCCTCCTATGTACCCAGGCCTGCCATTTCTCTCAAGATTCAGAACCAGTATCGCATCTGACTCAATAACTTTTCTAAAATGCCCAACCATTAATTTTGTCTTCAGGTGATATTGCTTTGGATCTTTCATCCATAATTTATATTTTTCAACATCAAACATGTTTCTTTTCTGCATAACCTTTGCTGTAACTGGAATTTTTACTTTGAAGCCTAATTTTTTTAGCTCTTTTTCAACCGCAATTACGTCTTTGTAGAATGATGCACTCGCACAAATTGTTATTGTTTTCTTCTTTTTATCCATATCGCTGCACTCTAATGATACGTATCATTAGAGTGAAAAGGTTTTCTTCACTTTCTTAATTCCTTTTATTAATTTTTCAACATCCTGTTCATCATTATATATGTAAAAACTCGCTCGGACAGAAGCAGTAATCCCCAAACGCTTATGAAGAGGCATAGCGCAATGATGACCGGCGCGGACGCAAATACCCATGTCCCCCAAAATCTGTGCAACATCATGCGCATGTATCCCAGCGAGATTAAAGCTAATAAGACCACTTCTTTTCTGAACATCGCTCGTTCCGTAGATAGTCAAACCGTCGATATTTTTCATTTGTTTCATACAGTACTCAATAAGCATTTTTTCATGCTCTCGTATTTTGTCCAAACCCATACTTTGTAGGTAGTCAATCGCAGCTCCAAGTCCAATAATACTTTCAATGGGCATTGTCCCTGGCTCATATCGATAAGGAGAGTCATTAAAATCAGTTTCTTTTTTTGTTACGCTCTTTATCATTTGACTCCCAACCAGAAGAGGGTCTGTCCGTAACCCGCCCCGTGCATATACGACGCCAATTCCTGTCGGCCCAAGCATCTTATGTCCTGAAAAAACGAGATAATCACAGCCTAGCTCCTGGACGTCAACTGGCATATGTGGGACTGACTGCGCTGCATCTATGACAACCGGTGCTGATGATGACCGAAGTTGACTAATAGTATAGGAGACTGGAGTGATTGTTCCCAATACATTAGATACATGCGAAAAAGAAAGTGCAGCTAAATGAGGAATTTTTGAAAGTTGTTTGTACACAACGTTATCTTCTCTATCTTTTATCTTCTCTGTTAACTCACCGTCTTCATTTATTGTCATGTAAAGTAGGTTTGCCATTCTCTCATCAGCTGCCCGTTGCCAAGGTACAAGGTTTGAATGATGTTCCATTTCGGAAATCAGAATATTCTCACCTTCGTTTATAGTAAGACTCAATCCATACGCAAGAAGATTAATACCCTCTGTTGTCCCATGTGTAAATACAATTTCTGATGGATTTTTTGCATTGATAAATCGTGCAACTTTTTTCCTCACATCTTCAACTGCTTTTGTCGCTTTCTCGGCAATTGGATAAATCCCGCGGTGAATATTTGCGTTGTATGTTTGATAATACTCATTTACCGCGTCAATGACTACTTGCGACTTCTGACTCGTCGCAGCAGAATCAAGATAAACCAAATCCTTATTTGTTTTGAATATCGGAAAATCCTTCTTATAACCTCTCATCGTATCTCTCCTCTGCTGTATAGTAAGTTAGTATATTATACAGTGAAGCTACCTCCTGTCCCAATAGCACGAAGTAATTTTTTCGTATTAGTATTTTGTTCATAAGCTGGTAATTTTTCTATTGCAGGCATAAAGAACCCCGAAATGATTAATTCCTGAGCTTCACGTTCGCTTAGACCTCTACTCTTAAGATAAAAGAGTTGATTTTCATCAGGTCTCCCAATTGTCGAGGCATGCCCTGCTTTTACTTCATTTTCATCAATTTCAAGTGATGGAACGCTTCTTCCTTTCGCGTCATCAAAAAGTAAGACTTTTGAGTTGAAGTATCCATTGGCATTCTTCGCTCCTTTCCTTATTCTCACCATACCGTCGTTGTTAAAACTAGCGGTGTCTTTAAATACTGCTCGAACAAATGTGAGGCTTTTCGTATGTAATCCTTCATGAGTTACGTCGGTATTAAAGACAACAGAATTTGCAGAATCTCCAAAGAAGATCCCAACAATAGTTAAACGTGAGTTATCGCCTACCAAACGAGCCGTTATCTGAATTTCTTTTTCTTTATTATTTAGCCAGAAAATTGGGAGCAGTTTTTCTTCATTTTTACGAACTACTATTTTTATTTGTTTCATATTTTGATAGATCCATTGCTTTGACTATCTTGTGAATACCGATTTCAGGTCCTTGAATGGTTTGGTCACTTAATATGTCTTGTGAGATCCACTGCGGATCTTCTGCTTCCAGATCGTCAACTTCATGAGGTTTGGCAAGACTGAGTGTTTTTGGCAAACAAAGGTAAAAGTACAAATAGCTATTGAATGCCTCATCGAGCGGGTCATAGTAAAAATAATTTTCATGAAAGTGAATAATATGCAATATGTCTATTTCAATACCTGCTTCTTCCCGCATCTCGCGCCGCAGTGCGTCCTCAATATCATCCTCCTCAATGCCACCACCTGGAAACATGTATTTTCCTGTGCTTTTCATCTTTATAACTAGTACCTTGCCGTTATGGACAACGACGCCGTAGACTGCAGGGCGAAAATATATTGCTGAAGCAGGCACTAACTTTTTCTTATCAAATAACGTTACACATTCAATCATATATCAGTGCATGACCCCGAGCTACCCGACTGAACCAGTCATCTCCAGCTGAATCAGTCTATTCAACTCAACCGCATACTCCATTGGCAGCACTTTGACAATCGGCTCCATAAATCCGTTCACGATCATGACTTCTGCTTGTTGTTGCGGAATACCACGCGATTGAAAATAAAATAGTTGTTCCTCGCCAATGCGTGATACGGACGCCTCGTGCCCAATTGTTACGCGTTCTTCTTGGATATCCATTGTCGGATAAGTATCAGACCGACTGGCTGGATCCAAAATGAGCGCGTCGCAACGAACAGTTGACTTACTATTGATTGCTCCCTTGACTACGCGAAGTAAGCCCCGGTACGACGTCCTTCCTCCATCTTTACTTACCGATTTTGATGTGATAACAGAGCTTGTCTCAGGCGCCAAGTGAATCGCCTTTCCTCCAGCATCCTGATGCTGGCCTTTTCCGGCAAAGGCAAGGGACAACACTTCTCCTCGCGCCTTCCTTCCTTTTAAATAAACTGAAGGGTACTTCATCGTTTGTCGACTACCAAGGTTCCCGTCTATCCACTCACCAATCCCTTCCTCATCAACAAACATTCGTTTGGTTACCAGATTGTATACATTTTTGCTCCAGTTCTGGATCGTTGTATAGCGAACGCGTGCTGCTCGCTTTACGATAATTTCAACGACTGCCGAATGCAGCGAATCTGTGGTAAAAATCGGCGCAGTGCATCCTTCGACGTAGTGTACATATGATCCCTCATCTGCGATAATGAGTGTTCGTTCAAATTGCCCCATGTTTTTTGCATTAATGCGAAAGTATGCTTGAAGCGGCAGATCGACATGAACTCCAGGTGGTACATAAATAAATGAGCCACCTGACCAGACTGCAGTATTTAACGCCGCAAATTTATTATCCCCCGCTGGAATGACGCGTCCAAAATATTGCCTCACAATATCTGGGTATTTTTGTACTGCTGTATCTGTGTCTACAAATATTACTCCTTTTTTCTCAAGCATTTTGGAAATGCTATGATAGACGACTTCCGAATCATATTGCGCACCGACACCCGCAAGGAATTTTCTCTCTGCTTCAGGGATACCGATCTTATCAAAGGTATTTTTTATTTCAGGTGGCACATCATCCCACGTGCGACCTTGTTTGTCTGTTGGTTTGACGTAGTAATAGATATTGTTAAAGTTAAGTCGTGACAAATCGCCTCCCCAGAGAGGCATTGGTTTTGCATAAAAAACCTGAAGTGCCCCAAGTCGTCTTTGCAGCATCCACCCCGGCTCTTTTTTCATATAGGATATTTCTCGAACAATCTTTTCTGACAACCCCTTTGGCGTTGAATAAAAAGGCTTCGCTTTATCATGAAACCCAAACTCATACCCTGGCAAATCAAACTGCTGCATACCCCTCCTTTTCTATTGCTCGAACCAAGCTCATTTTCCCCGACTTTTTTATTTTCCCATCAATAAGCACATGGACTTTGTCTGGCTTGAGGAAGCGCAGAATACGCTGATAATGCGTAATGAGCAAGACGCCCACATTATGCTTTTTCACCGCATCAGCGACTGCCTTTGCAACGATTTTGAGACTGTCAACGTCAAGCCCCGAATCAATCTCGTCTAAGATTGCATATTTTGGCTTGAGTACCAATAACTGCGCCATCTCTGCTCGCTTTCTTTCACCTCCTGAAAATCCCTCATTAACTGATCGTTGCATAAAACTCTCATCGAGTCCGACTTTTTGCAGCGCCTCTTTTACACTAATCCTAAATTGTGATAATGGAATTTTTTTATCAGGATGCAGTGCTTTATGCGCTGTTCGCAAGAAGGCAAGAAGCGAGACTCCTGTTATCTCCACAGGCGATTGAAAAGACACAAAAAGCCCCATCTTAGCCCGCTCCTCCGGCAAAAGACCAAACATATCTGTCCCATTTATTTGAAATTTGAAATTAGAAATTAGAAATTTGAAATTATACCCAGGATGTCCCATCAGACTCATAGCAAGCGTCGTCTTCCCCGACCCGTTGGGTCCCATAATCGCATGTACCTCACCTCTCTTAATAGTGAGATCGACGCCGTGAAGGATTTCTTTTCCGTCAATACCAGCTGTGAAGTTTTTGAGATACAACATCTGCTTAAATCCGAAATCCGAATATCGAAACTCGAAACAAATTCTAATGTTCTAAACATCAAATGTTCAAAACAGGTTTTGTATTTTAGATTTTGGTCATTTGTATTTGTTTCGGATTTCGTGCTTTGGTATTCGGATTTGCCCCTCGGTAGTGCATAAACTCTTCAAGGGTCAGGTTTGACACTTTACTGAGGAATTCTTCATTGAGCTTTCTCCAGATGGTCTTTGTCTCGCAGAATGACTCTTTTGGGCATTTTCCTGCGTGTTTTTCACCTGTCGGGCAGCAAAGAAGCATTTGCTTATGCGAGAAAGCATGAAGTACTTTGCCTACTTTAAGCGATTTTGGATTTTTCGCAAGATAGTACCCACCGTTTTTCCCCTCTACTGCTTTTATAAGACCAGCATGCACCATTGTATTTGCTAAATTACGAAGAAAAAGGATAGAAATCTTGTAATTATTTGCGATTTCTGATAAAGGAACCAGCCGCTTTTTGTGTTCTTTGGCAAGATAATGAACTAAAATAACCGCGTAGTCTTCGCTTCGTGAAAATCGAATCATAAAATAAAACTCATATAGATTATGTATTAGTTTAGTGACTTTCCCATTGTAAGTCAAATCGGTGCAGCGGTATTATTTGCATATTGCATGAATTTCAGATATGATTTTTTTTTATTATGCTTGATCTAAAAAGACAAACGCTCCTTGTACTCGCTCCTCATCCAGATGATGAGGTTCTCGGATGCGCGGGTCTTATCCAACGTCTAAAAAACGTAGGCGGACGTGTCTATGTTCTTTTCTTAACAGTCGGATATACCAAAGATTATACAACCAAAGGTTTGTCAACCGAAAAAGAAAGGCGTGCAGAAATCGAAAAGGTGGCAAAATTACTAAAGTATGATGATTATGAAATAGCATATCCTGGTAGGAAATACCATCTCCGACTCGATCAACTTCCACAAAAAGATTTAATTAGCCGTATTGAAAACAGCGGGAGAATATCATTGGACAAAATCAAACCCACCATTGTTGCCACGACACACCCAGGAGACTATAATCAAGACCATCGCTCCTGCGCACAAGCAGTATTCGCCGCCACCAGGCCAACACCGCGAGCGCATAAAGAATCACCAAGCATAATACTGGGATATGATTCTGTTGCAACTGCCGAATGGGCGAGCGTACCTGCCCGACAATCAAATTTTTTTATTGCACTAAGTGCTTCGGAGCTACGAAAAAAAATACATGCGATGAAACTATACAAGTCACAAATAAGAAACAGTGGCCACCAACGTTCGGCATTCGGCATAAAAACTATTGCTCAGTATCGCGGATTCCAAGCCGGTATGAACCTTGCTGAAGGATATTTTACCTATCGCCTTGTCATATGAGGTACACCGGCATTCAACCGCAATATTTCCCAAGACTGCATTATTTCGCACGGATACTGAGCGCTGACATTTTTATGATTCGTGATGATGCTCAGTTTTTGAGAAAACATCTCTATCCTGACGGAAAAATGGGGAAATCGTATCAAGCGCATACGTCAATAAAGCAGTCTTTTGGCATACAATATCTGCATGTTCCGACGAAACATGGAGGATTCAAGCCCATTTTTGAAAAAAAAATATCATACCAGGAAGATTGGATGAACGCGCATGTAAAAACGCTCCAAATATCATACGGCAGAGCCTCACAATATAAGCAACTTATTGCAGAAATCCATGATCTGCTCTTTAGAACATATGCAACAATAGCTGAGTTAAATATTGCAACCATACTCTGGGGGGTTCTACACCTTCTCAATGACGAAGTTAAGAAGGAGAAACTTACACTCAAGTATGTCAACAGCAGATTAAAAACAGCAACGAAAATTCGTCTAAAAGAGATCAAGCTTGCTTCACAGACCAAAACTGGGTCTGACTCTTCGATTAAAAAAAATGAGAAAATAATAGCTCTCTGCAAAGAAGTGGGCGCAACCGAAGATTACTGCGGCCAAACAGCAGTAGATGCGTATATGGAAAAAAAATTATACAAGAAAAATGGTATAAAAATCACCATACAGAACTGGGAATGCAAAGAGTACCTGCAACTTTTTGTAAAGCAGCAAGGCTTTATTCCAAATTTATCAATTATCGATCTCCTGATGAACGTCGCATGTTCTCAGGCAAACAAAATAATACAAGGATGAGGAAATGGAAACGGGAAATAAAAATAGCATGTGCATTCGTGTTGGTCTGCATATTGTTTTTGGCACGCTTTGTAAAACTTGGTGACACTAATCTTGTTATCGTGCCTTCTCCTACGCCGAAAGGGGTAGAATCTCGATTGAAAATTAAAGCATCAATTCCATACTGGGAACAGGAAAAAGCCTATCAGTCATTCAGGAACAATATTGATAAATTCGATTACGTAAACCTCTTTTGGTACTACCTCGGCTCGGATAACACTATTGAGAAATATGAATATGCAAACGAGGATACGAACATCATCCGTTTTGCCAAAACCAACAATGTAAAAGTAATCGCCACAATAACAAATCTGCCTGAAAAAGGAGGTTGGGATTCCGAGAGAGTTGAAGAAATGCTAAAAACCCCCACTAGCAGAAAAAAGCATATTCACGATATTGCTACCAAGCTTCGAGAACTAAAATTTGATGGAATAAATATTGATTATGAGGAAGTTGATCCATCAGAACGAAATCATTTCTCCGCTTTCATAAGAGAACTCTCCGTCAGTCTTCATAAAGAGAACAAGCTGCTCACAATCTCTCTTCACCCAAAAACTCATCAAAGCGAAGGGCTAGGACGGTTTCAAGACTGGAAAACTCTTACTAAAAATGCAGACCAACTCACTATTATGGCATTTAATGAGCATTGGGATGACAGTCAGGCAGGGCCGATTGCATCAATCACGTGGGTAAATGAAATTATTGCCTATGCAAGATTAAAAAATATCCCTAAAGAAAAAATATACCTTGGTATTCCGTTATTCGGTTATGACTGGAACAGAAACAATGAACTTCCTGCTGACGGCTTGACCTTCACTGATGTGCAACAATTACTCATTGCATACAAAGCGGAAAGAAAATGGCATGAAGTATTAAAAAGTCCTTATTTTTTCTACAGAGACGGGAAAGATACACATGAAGTGTGGTATGAGGACAAAGACAGTATCCAGGAAAAAATCGCGCTCGCTGAAAAATCAGGATTAGCAGGTATCTCCTTCTGGCGCTTGGGAGATGAAGATGAGAGGCTATGGTCCATAATCAAGCAGCATTGAACCGCTTAGGGGATATCCAA
>CAZSQB010000022.1:12016-13861 GCA_964608945.1 uncultured Gammaproteobacteria bacterium | reverse complement strand
ACTTTGTCTGATTTGTCTGAGAAGCGCATGAGGATAACGCCTTGTGTATCACGAGAAAGCTTAGGGACTGATGTAATATCTAGCTTTACGACCTGCCCTTTTTTCGATGTGATGATCACTTCTGCAGTCTCAGCTGAGATGATTTGTGCCATCGCGACTTTGCCTGTCTTGTCAGTTAATTTAGCGACTTTTATCCCTTGCCCTGCTCTACTCTGGCCGCGGAAGAGATCGACATTTGTCTTTTTGCCCAACCCATTTTCCATAATGGTTAGAAGATCAGGTTTGTTTCCTTTGGCAATAACATCCATGCCGATGACTTCATCGTTGCCAACTAGCTTTATACCCCGAACGCCGGTTGTTGCCCGCCCCATAGGTCGCGCGGACTTTTCATGGAAACGAATTACTTTTCCGTCTTTTGTGACGATAAAGACATCGTCATCGCCTGTTGTGAGGTTACTCCATATCAACTCATCGCCAGCGTCAAGTTTTATTGCAATAATACCTGAGCGCTTAATATTTTCAAACTCAGAGAGTGCAGATTTTTTGACCGTGCCCTTTTTTGTGGTGAGAAATACATATTTTCCTTTCTGGTCTTTCAGACTATACGCGACGAGCGATTCAACTTTTTCGCCTGATTCGATATTTAATAAATTAACAATAGCTGTCCCCTTGCTGGTACGAGAGCTTTCAGCGATTTCAAATGCTCGCAGTTGATAGACTTTTCCTTTATTCGTGAAAAAGAGAATATTGTCATGTGTTTGGGCAAAGCGGATATATGCAATTACATCTTCTTCTTTTATTTTCATACCACTTACACCCTTTCCGCCGCGGTTTTGTGTATGGAAGCTATTCAGAGATTGCCTTTTGATGTAGCCAGTGCTTGTCATAGTGATAACTGTTGGTTCGTTGGGGATCAGGTCTTCTTCTGAGAATTCGCCGACTTTACTTTTGTAGACCTTGGTGCGTCTCGGATCTGCGTACTTGTCTCTGATATGCTGTAGTTCGTCTTTTATAACGTGGAGAATTTTCTCAGGGTGTGCGAGGAGGTCTTCCAAATAGGCGATTGTTTCCTTGACCATCATGAGCTCATCTTCGATTTTCTGCCTCTCAAGCGCTGCAAGGCGGCGAAGTTGCATATCCAAAATAGCGGTTGCTTGAATCTCAGTAAGCTTGAATTTGCTCATCAAGTTATTTTTGGCGTCTTCCTGGGTCCGTGATTCACGGATGGTTTTTATGACAGCGTCAATATGATCAACCGCGATTTTTAATCCTTCCAGAATATGAAGTCGCGCTTTTGCTTGTCTGAGCTCAAATTCCGACCTTCGTCTGACGACATGGTAACGGTGTCTCAGGTACTCCTCTAGAATTACTTTTAAGTTAAGCGTTTGTGGTGTGCCGTCAACGAGGGCGACGACGTTGACGGGGAATGATGTCTGAAGAGCAGTAAATTTAAAAAGATTATTTAAAATCTTTTTCGGAGTGGCGTCGCGTTTGAGCTCGATATATATTCGTAAGCCTCGCCTGTCAGATTCATCACGAAGATCAGTTATTCCTTCAATCTTTTTATCCTTTGCCAAATCTGCGATGCGGGCGACAAGTAGTGCTTTATTTACTTGGTATGGAAGCTCGGTTACGATAATTGCGGATTTTCCCTGTCCGATATCTTCTATCTCTGCTTTTCCACGAATCATGATTTTCCCGCGGCCGGTCATGTACGCATTCTTAATCTCCGCGTTGTCGTAGATGCTGCCAGCTGTTGGAAAATCAGGGCCTTTAATGTACTGCAAGAGCTCATCGATCGTGGCCGTTGAAGTCATATGAATCGGCGAATTCGGCCCAACCTTT
>CAZSQB010000022.1:0-11916 GCA_964608945.1 uncultured Gammaproteobacteria bacterium | reverse complement strand
TGGTTTTTCCGATCATAAAAATGATCGCGTCTATAACTTCACCCAAGTTGTGGGGCGGAATCTTGGTCGCCATACCAACGGCAATACCCTCAGAACCCATGAGGAGGAGATTTGGCAATTTGGCTGGGAGAAAGACCGGTTCTTTTAATGTCGCATCAAAGTTATCTGCGTATGCAACTGTTTCTTTATCAATATCAACGAGCATTTCAGATGCAATCGTCGCCATGCGGGCTTCTGTATAGCGCATGGCAGCTGCCGGGTCGCCGTCAATTGAGCCGAAATTTCCTTGACCGTCAATCAGAGGGTAGCGCATGGCAAAATCCTGCGCGAGACGAACAAGCGCATCGTAGATTGGCATGTCACCATGCGGATGGTATTTTCCCATGACTTCTCCGACAATTTTGGCACTTTTTGAGTATTTTGCACTGTGGTGAAGCCCCATCTCGTGCATGGCAAAGAGGATACGTCTGTGTACTGGTTTTAGCCCGTCTCTCACATCTGGCAGCGCACGGGCGACAATAACAGACATGGCGTAATTTAGATACGCCTTCTTCATCTCATGGGTAATAGCAACAGGCTGTATTTTGCCGATTTGAGTCATACGCGCTTTTTTCTAAAAGAAGGTAACGATTATATCAGAAAAGGTGCAATCAAGAGTGCAACGATGTTTATTACTTTTATCATTGGGTTAATCGCAGGTCCAGCAGTATCCTTATACGGGTCACCGACCGTGTCCCCTGTGACTGCTGCTTGATGCGCAAAACTGCCCTTTCCGCCTAAAAATCCTTGTTCAATATATTTTTTCGCATTGTCCCACGCCGCGCCACCAGTGGTCATGGAAATAGCGATAAAGAGGCCAGTGATAATTGATCCAACGAGCATTCCCCCGAGTGCTATTGGTCCGAGTATAAAACCAACCAAGATTGGCGCTGCAACAGTAATAAGCGTTGGAAGAATCATCTCACGAATTGCCGCTTTGGTGACGATGTCGACGGCGCGTCCGTACTCGGGTTTGGCTTTCCCCTCCATAATGCCTTTTATTTCTTTAAATTGCCTTCTTACTTCATTGACAACGGCGACACTTGCTTTTCCAACTGCTTCCATTGCGAGGCTTGCAAAAAAGTATGGCAACGCACCGCCTAAGAAAAGACCGATCAACACGCGTGGGTCAGACAAAGAAAATGTCAATGATAATCCGCTACTTCCTGCACTCAGCTCTTGCGTGTAGGACGCAAAAAGAACAAGGGCTGCTAGTCCTGCAGAGCCGATGGCATAGGCTTTTGTGATAGCTTTTGTTGTATTGCCGACTGCATCCAAGGGATCGGTAATTTTTCGCACCTTTTCATCAAGTCCTGCCATTTCTGCGATGCCGCCTGCGTTGTCTGTTATTGGTCCAAATGCGTCAATCGCAACGATAATGCCGGTGAGCGAAAGCATGCTCATCGCGGCAATCGCAATGCCATATAATCCAGCAAAGTTATGGGAAAGGAAAATACCAAGGCAAATAAGAAGGATTGGTGCGAGGGTCGATTTCATAGAGACAGCAAGACCTGCAATGACATTTGTGCCGTGCCCTGTACTTGAGGCATTGGCGATGCTTTTTACCGGATTAAAATTTTTGGAGGTGAAATATTCAGTAATTGCGACCATGCCGATTGTTATCACAAGCCCGATAACACCAGTATAAAAAAGGCTCAGTGCGGAGATCTCCCCAATGCCTTGTGGGAAGAGGGCCATAGTAACAAAATAAATTCCGATGAGCGCAAGGGCCGTTGCCGCACCAAGACCCATGTAGAGCGCAGCCATGATTGATTTGCCTTTTAATTTGACAAACCACGTTCCAATGATGCTTGCGACAATTGAAACTGCACCGATGAGCATTGGATACACGAGTACCGCTTTATTGCCAGGAAACAACAAATCACCAAGAATGATTGCAGCAACTGCTGTTATGACATAGGTTTCAAAAAGGTCAGCTGCCATGCCTGCGTCATCGCCGACGTTGTCGCCCACCAAATCAGCGATAACACCAGGGTTTCGCGGATCATCCTCTGGAATCCCTTTCTCAATTTTTCCAACCATATCTGTTCCAACGTCAGCGCCTTTGGTGTAGATGCCGCCGCCAAGTCTGGCAAATACTGAGATAAGTGAGCTCCCAAATCCTAACGCAACAAGTGGCTTAAGTGACGCTGCTTGGAAAACGACATCACTAATCATGATAAAGACAGCTAGTGAAAGGAGTGCCAAACCTGCGACCATGAGGCCTGTCACTGCACCGCCTGAGAATGCAAGAGAAAATGCTTTACTCAGCCCGCTTTTTGCAGCCTGGGCTGTTCGTATATTTGCCCGTACAGCAACACTCATGCCGATAACCCCAGCAGTAGCAGATGCGAGAGCGCCTATGGCAAAGCCAAGTGCAGCGAGAAGGTCAAAGGCAAAGTACAATACAAAGAAGATGAAAACACCGATGAGCGCGACAACCATGTATTGTCGCTTCATATACGCGACTGCTCCTTCTGTGATTGCGTCTGCTATTGCATTCATTTTCTCGTCCCCCCGCGGGTGGCTTAGGACTCGTGAAGTTAAATATAGTCCGTAGACAATGGATAGAATACTCGCTCCTATGATAAGGAGAGAGGCGTTATGCAATAAAAAAAATAAATTCATGAATACTCAGAATTATATAATAGGTTCAGATCAAACTCAAGTAATTTGATGCTAGACGCTAGAAACTAGATGTTAGAATTTGACGTTAGAGAATAGAGGGTAGATTCTATCTTCTAATTTCAAACCTCAAGATCCAGCTTCAAGCTTCTAGTGTCTAAACTCAAATATCCAGCGTTGCAGTAATTGCATTTGTCGTGATAAATGCTTTTCGGGGTGGGACTTCGTCGCCCATGAGCATCGTAAAGACAGCGTCTGCTTCTTCTGCATCTTCAATACCAACTTTTTTTAAAATTCTATTTACAGGATTCATTGTCGTTTCCCAAAGCTGTTCAGGGTTCATTTCTCCAAGACCCTTATATCGTTGTACTGCTATATTGGCGTTGCCATTTCGCATTTCCTTAAGCACTGTTTCTTTTTCTTCATCGTTATACGCATAGCGAATATCTTTTCCTCGTTGGAGTTTGTACAGGGGGGGCATAGCGACGTAGAGATATCCTTGTTTTATTACCTCTGGTAAATGTCTATAGAAAAAGGTCAAAATCAAGGTTTCGATATGTTCTCCATCTACATCTGCATCAGTCATAATGATGACGCGGTGATAGCGAAGCTTTTCAAAATTCACTGTCTCACCTATTCCCATACCTAGCGCAATGATCAAATTTTTTAACTCCTCGTGTTCAATAATTTTATCCAATCGCGCCCGTTCAGTGTTCAAAATTTTTCCTCCAATTGGCAGAATCGCCTGGAATTTACGGTCCCGTCCCTGCTTCGCGCTTCCCCCCGCAGAGTCTCCCTCAACAATATACAGCTCTGATATACTCGCGTCTTTCTCCTGGCAATCGGCGAGTTTTCCCGGGAGTGTTGACCCTTCGAGTGCTCCTTTTCGGATAATTGCTTCTTTTGCAGCTTTTGCAGCTAGTCGCGCTCTTGCGGCGAGGTATACTTTTTCTAATATCCGTCGTGCGTCAGCTGGATTTTCTTCAAAATAGACTGACAAGCCTTCTTTGACTATCTGCTGGACGAGGGGTTGGATTTCAGAGTTTCCCAGCCTTCCTTTGGTTTGACCCTCAAATTGTATTCTGTCCTGGGGCATTTTGACAAAGACAACGGCAGTGAGCCCTTCCCTCGTATCGTCTCCGACAATTGCATCGTTTTCTTCTTTAAAGCTTCCGATTCGCTTGCCATAGTCATTGACTGCGCGCGTTAACGCCATGCGAAAACCGGTAAGATGTGTACCACCATTCACAGTATTTATGACATTGACATACGATTCAACGTTCTCGGTGTAGGTATTGTTATACTGAATTGCGACTTCTAGCTCGACATCTCCCTCGTGCTTTTCGATGTAGATAACGCTGTGTTGTGGCTCTTTATTTTCATTGATTTTTTCGATGAGCGAGCGGATGCCGCCTTCAAAATAGTAATTAACCTCATTGACTTCTTCTTCTCGTTGATCTACCAAATGGAAATAAAGCTTTGGCACCAAGTACGCTCGTTCCCGAATCGCTTTTTTAATCGTGTCAAACTCAAACGTAGCGGTTGAGAAGATCGTTTTGTCAGGAAGGAATGTCACTGTGGTACCTGATTTTCGATTTGGAATTGTGTTTGATACATACGACTCTGTAACGACAGAGACGTCTGTTTTTGGCTTGCCTATTTTGTATTCTTGTCTGTGGAGTTTGCCGTCACGTTTTACCTCAACCCAGAGCCACTCAGAAAGCGCATTCACGACTGATGAGCCAACACCATGCAAGCCGCCTGAGATTTTGTATGCAGAGCCGCCGAATTTTCCTCCAGCATGCAGCTTCGTCATGACGATTTCAAGCGCTGACTTTTTAAACTGCGGCATAATGTCAACTGGGATGCCTCGGCCATCATCAGCGACGGTTGCTGACCCATCTTTATTGAGGAAGATCCAGACATTTTTTGCATATCCAGCCAGCGCCTCGTCTACTGCGTTGTCGATAATTTCCCTCAATGACTCATGTAGGCCAATAGCATCGGTCGAGCCGATGTACATACCAGGGCGTTTGCGCACTGGTTCAAGGCCTTCTAAGACTTGGATTTGTTGGGCTGAATATTCTGACCCCGATCTTTTCGGGGCTGAGGATTTAGGAAGTTTTTGTGACGCCATTATTGACTATTATACAGAGTTTCTCAACTATTTACAATGCTTTTTGCGTTTAGTTAACTATTATTACGTATTGTTACGTAATGTTAAGAACATGGTTTCAAGCTGCAGGCGGACATTTGCATTGGTCGTTTTCAGCACAGCATGTGTATCAGCAAGTTTTCTCAAAAGAAGAATATATGTTCTTTTTTCACTGGGTTCTTTTTCAGAGAGAGCATTGATAAGGAGAGCCCTTCCGGCAAGGATAGATTTTTCTAGCCAATCGATCGCTTGCTGCTTGTTTTTGCTTAAAGCTTCTGCCTGCTTGAGGCTTTCCCCGATTGTAAAATCGGATAACGAAAGAATAATACTCTCAAATTCAGATACAGAATCGTCTGCAAGGTATGGAACGTCCGATGGAAGCGTGACCATTTTGCACCGTGAGAGAATTGTTCGGAGGAGCGCCTCTTTCCGCTCTGTCGATAGAATGATATAGGTATTATTTGGTGGTTCTTCAAGTACCTTCAGCAGTGCGTTTTGCGCTGGAACTGTTAACAGTTCTGCGTTTTGTATGACGAGTGCTTTCGTTGTTCCACGCAATGGTTTAAGGTATAGTTTTTGTTTGAGTATTTTTATTTCAGAGACGCCAATAGAAATACTACTCTGCGCTGCAGCAGTCGAATCACTCGACTTCTCAAGAGAATAGATAGTCGTGTCCAATGGGTGGATTCCAGCATCAACGCAGATTCTTCGTGCCTTTTCTGTTCGTCTTTCCTCGGTATTGCCTTCGATAATATAGCTCGTCATATTCCTTGCATTATACCTATTTTTTCCCTACTATTGTAGTAATGCCTGGTTCTTCAACAACCATTTCTAATTCCAGTGCGCAAACTGATGCTCCAGCGACCGGTGGGTCATTTCTTGAAAATAAATCAATTTTGGATGTCCTCCTTGAAGAGCATCAGCTAACGCAAGAACAGTACGATGATATTAAAGTAAAAAGCGCAAGCCAAGGTACCACTCCTGGGGTACTACTTGAGCAAATGCGTATTATCCCTGAAGACAGGTTAGCTGAAGCAAAAGCGCGGATACTCGGCGTTCCTTTTGTTTCGCTCTCAGGAACGTCATTTTCTCCCCAGGCGCTGACGTTCCTTCCCAGAGCAGTTGTCGAACGTTTCTCTCTGGTTCCGTTTTTCTTTGATGATTCGGCAAAAACGCTCTCGATTGCTATGGCAAATCCTGTTGATTTGGACGCTATTGCATTTGTGCGGCAAAAAACTGGATTGAATATAAAAGCATTTGCTGCAAGCCCACGAGAAGTAAAAGCTGCAATTGAGCAGCAGTACAGGCAGGAGCTCGTCGGGCAGGTAGGTGAAGCGATTAAGGAAACAGAAGAATATACATCAAAACGCACTGTTGATAGTAAGCAGATCGCGCAAATTATCAAAGAAGCGCCGATTGCGAAAATTGTCTCAACTATCCTTGAGTATGCTGTGACAAGTCGCGCATCAGATATCCATATCGAGCCTCAAGAAGACAGAGTGCGAGTTAGGTATAGAATCGACGGTATCCTATACGACAAGCTTTCTCTACCAAAAAATGTTCAAGAAGCGGTAATTTCACGTATTAAAATTCTCTCTGAGATGAAAATCGATGAGCACAGGTCGCCGCAAGACGGGCGGTTTAATTTTAAAATAGGCGATGAAGAGGTGGACCTTCGTATTTCACTTATCCCAACGTCCAATGGGGAGAAAGTTGTCATGAGGCTACTTAGGAAAGCTGGGGGCATACCGACGCTTCCTGAGTTGGGGCTAGCAGGGTTGGCGCTTCGGAATCTTGAGACGTCTATTCTTAGGCCGCATGGCATTATTATTGTCTGTGGTCCGACGGGATCTGGGAAAACGACAACGTTGTACGCAGTCCTCTCTCGACTGAATACGACACGTGTCAATATCGTATCGCTTGAAGATCCAGTCGAGTATGAGATAGGAGGCATCAACCAAGTCCAGATCAATCCTGCAGTCGGGCTGACCTTTGCCTCAGGTCTTCGGTCATTTCTTCGTCAAGATCCAAATATTATTCTGGTCGGAGAAATCAGAGACAAAGAGACGACTGAGCTTGCGCTCCAAGCATCGTTGACTGGTCATTTGGTTTTTTCAACGCTTCATACGTCAAATGCTTCAGGAGCACTCCCGCGTCTCTTGGACCTCGGCGCTGAGAATTTTTTGCTCGCATCAACTATCAATGGGATTGTTGGACAACGTATTGTTAGGAGAATCTGTATCCATTGCAAGGAAAGTTATTCCCCACCGCAGCAATTGATTGAGGAAATAAAACATATTCTTGGAAGTCTGTATACTCAAAGTGGACAGGGGCTTGTCCTGTATAAAGGAAAAGGGTGTAATGAATGCGATCAATCAGGGTATAGTGGACGCATCGGGATTTTTGAAGTATTACCGGTAACAGAAAAGATGGCACGGCTCATTTTACAGCGGACAGACAGCGCGACATTTGAAAGGGAGGCAGTAGCAGAAGGCATGATTACTTTAAAGCAGGATGGGTATTTGAAAGTCTTGCAAGGGATTACGACGATTGAGGAAGTAATACGAGTAGCACAAGAATAGTATTAATTCAAATTTTAACTTTTGCCTTTTGAGTTTTGAATTGCGTTTATGAGCATCCAGGATCTACTGACACTAACGATCGACAATAAAGCATCAGATCTTCACCTCCTGGTCGGTATTCCGCCAGCTGTGCGTATTGATGGTAGCCTTCGCGCGCTTGCACATATGGCTGCTCTAACGCGTAGTGACATTGAATCCATGATTTTTTCACTTTTAACTCCAGAGCAAAAAGAGTTGCTGATTACGAACAAAGAGCTCGACTTTTCTATCGGATTTGGTGGGGGTTTATATGGAAACTCTGGAAGATTCCGGGTGAACGCGTATTTTCAAAGAGGATATTTATCAGGCGCTTTTCGTTACCTACCACCCAAAATTCGGACAATTGAAGAGCTGAATTTGCCAACTGTCTGTCATCGTTTTGCTAACCTTAAGCAAGGCTTTGTGCTCGTGACCGGGCCCACTGGCCACGGAAAATCAACTACACTCGCGGCAATTATTAATGAGATTAATACAACAAAAGCTGTCCATATTGTCACGATTGAAGATCCAATCGAATATATTTATCCATCAGGAGGCAGTATTCTTTCCCAGCGTGAGATGGGTGCTGATACGCATTCATGGGCAATGGCGCTTCGTTCTGCGCTTCGTGAGGATCCAGACGTCGTCCTTATCGGTGAAATGCGTGACCCTGAAACAATGCAGGCAGCGATGACGATTGCTGAGACCGGCCATGTTGCGTTTGCGACACTGCATACAAATTCTGCTTCACAGACGATTGATAGGATTGTCGACTCGTTCCCTGATCATCAGAGAACGCAGATTCGCACACAGCTTGCTGCCTGTCTTCGTGGCATCATCTCACAACGTTTATTGCCTGTCATAGGTGGCGGCATGGTGCCTGCCGTGGAAGTACTCATTTCATCGTCAGCTGTCACAAGCAATATTCGTGAAGGAAAAACGCATCTTATTGACTCAATAATCCAGACCTCAAAAGACGCTGGGATGGTGACGATTGAAGAGTCGCTCGCCCAGCTCGTTATGGGAGGGACAGTGACGCTTGAGGATGCCAAGCGGTATGCATTACAAGAAGACTCGTTCCTGCGCATGGTGGGGAGAACGCCCACGAAATAAAGAGTACCAGGAGCATATTTGACAATCTATCGTCTAATGCATAATAATTTATGAAGCTCTATTACAAGGCCGTTTCGGAGGATGGCAAAACGTATCGGGGTTTCTTGGACGCCAAAGACATCCGTGAAGCGGCAATCTTTATTCGCCAGCGAGACCTGATCCCAATTACCATTGAAGAAGAATCAAAGACAAATCTGCTTGTTCTCTTTCGTCGGAAAAGCCAATTTGGCGCAAGAGATCTGAGCTTTTTTACCAGACAACTTTCTTCGATGCTGGGCGCCGGACTGACGCTCATGCAGTCTCTAAACATCCTGAAAAATGAGGTACAAAATCCGTACAAAGCAGAGATCATACAAAAGATTATTGAGAATATAGAGGAAGGAAAACCGTTCTATATTGCCCTCTCAAAACACCCGAAAATATTTTTTGACATTTACGTCATGGTAGTAAAAGCAGCTGAGGAGTCAGGTCTTTTGGATCAGGTACTGCTTCGTCTTGCCGAGACACTAGAAAAACGCGAGCGGTTGAAAAGCACTATACGTGCTGCGCTTGTCTATCCGGCAATTGTTTTATTGCTTATGGTCGTTGTTATCATAATCATGATGGTTTTTGTCGTCCCACAGCTGACTGTCTTTTACAGTAATTTTGAGAATCTTACGCTCCCCTTCACTACGCAGGTCGTTATTGGCGTCTCAAATTTCATGATTAACTTTTGGCCTTTTCTCATTGGCGGATTAGCGTTGGGCGCATTTCTTTTTAAAAAATGGTATGCAACGCAAAATGGGAAATTATTGACTGATCGTTTCATGCTCATGGTACCGCTCATAGGTAAATTGCTCAGAGAGTCGATACTCGCCGATTTTTCGCGCACATTTGGCCTTATGGTGGGAACTGGTTCATTGGTCGTTGATTCCCTGCAAAAGAGTGCTGATACTATCAGTAATCGACTGTACAAGACCGCGATTCTGGCGGTCTCGCAGAAGGTCGTGAAGGGCGTTACGATCGGCAACGCAATGGCAAGCACTTCCCTTTTCCCATCTGTTCTTGTCGAAATGGTAAAAATCGGAGAGCAAACAGGAAAATTAGACGACTCATTAATTCGCGTGTCTGAATATTATGAGCATGAAGTTGACCAATCCATAAAAATACTTATGACTGCATTAGAACCTGTGGTTATTATCGTTTTGGCAGTTGGCGTTGGTTTCCTGCTTTTTGCCATATTGACACCTCTTTATAATATATTGTCGGCGCTGCAATAGTATTCTCGAAGTGTTGATACGTTCGACTCCTTCCAGGGCTTCGACTGCCTTCGACAGGCTCAGGCCCTGAGTTTACCGAAGGGAGCTCAGCCGAAGTCTCGCTCAGGATCAACCCTGAGCGTAGTCGAAGTGTTGACAAAACGAAGCAAAACTGATGTACTAAGGAAGAAGGAACGAGAAATGAAGTCTAGAATAAACAGCCAGCATTTGACATTTGAAATTGGAAATTTGAAATTGGATATTCCCCGCCTCAGCGGGGCTGGCTTTACTCTTATCGAGCTTCTTATTGTCATTGCGATTTTAGGTATTTTGGGAGTTGCAGTGCTTGTTGGTATTAATCCAGTTGATAAGATCAGGGCCGCAAATGATGCAAAAGTCATTAATGACATTGGAACAATTGCAGGCGCAACAGAATCATACGCCGCAACGCACGATGGCATCTATCCTGATAGCATCACAGAACTTGTAACATCCGGCGAGCTAAAGACAGAGCCGATTCCTCCATCCGGATATAACCAGCCATCAAATAAGTATAATTTTGTTCAGGTTCCCAACCCGTGCAGCACAACTACATGCGAAGGTGCAATTATCTGGATGAATTTAAAGTCACTGAAATATAAAAGCAATCCGAAGCATGTGTATGATTCACAAACAGGAAAAACCTGTGATGTTGCAAAAGATGCGGCAGAGTCCTGCCCGTAAAATTGACTTATCATCTCCTATTCGATAGGGTTATATGGAGATGTTTTTATTTCTTTTGTTTGTATTCGGTTTGGCTACTGGAAGCTTTTTGCTCGTTCTTGCAGACAGAATTCCCAAAAAAGAACCAGTTTTTTTGGGTCGGTCTCACTGTGATCACTGTCAAAAAACACTCTCCTACAAAGATTTAGTTCCCTTTTTCTCTTTCATTGCGCTTAACGGAAAATGTCGATACTGCAAAAAACCCTTGTCTCTATATTATCCCGCGGTTGAATTATTAACAGGAGTCTTATTTGTCTTAACGTATTTGATGGTTGCTCAAACAAGTAGTATGTATTATGTAGCAAGTATTAAGTATGTTGAGTTAATTTACTATTTGTTTATTGTCAGCGTTCTCATCGTGATCTTTTTTGCTGATCTTAAATATGGCCTAATTCCTTTTGTCGTTATCTTTCCAGCAATAATTATTACGTTTCTATACATAATACTTAATACTCAATACGTAATACCAAACCATCTGCTCTCTGCTATCGGCGCAAGCGCATTTTTCCTTATTATTTTTCTTATTACCCGCGGTCGGGGAATGGGGTTTGGCGACGTTGTCTTGGCTTTTTTTATGGGGTTACTGCTTGGTTTTCCCGAAATTATTGTTGCGCTATACGTCGCGTTCTTGACAGGCACGATCGTATCTTTCATACTGATTTTAGGAGGGAAAAAGAAATTTTTCGGAAGCACAATTCCCTTCGGGCCGTTTCTTATTCTTGGAACATATGTAAGTCTTTTTTGGGGAAATGCGATTATTAACTTTGCTTTGCCGTATTTCAGCTTATGATCAGGAAACTAGTTAGAAATTTGAAATTCAATCGTGGCTTTACCCTCATTGAACTTATGGTTGTTATTGGCATGCTTTCTATCATAGCGGGGGGATTGATTACAATGATTGACCCGATAGGGAAAATAAGAAAAGCCAATGACGCGAAAAGAATGTCTGATCTTTCGCAACTGCAAAAAGCGCTTGAGATTTATTACCAGGATAACGAGAGTTACCCTCCGAGTATTGATGATAAAATATCATACGATGGTACTTCTGTTGAGTGGGGAGATAAATGGGGCAGCCCGGAGCAGCCGTACATGGCAGCTCTTCCCAAAGATCCGTCCCCAAACGGCAAATATATCTATGTGACGAAACCTGGGGAACAGTCGTACGTTATCTACGCGTGGCTTGAGAATATTGGGAATAAAGATCTCGTCTGTGAGACTGATGATAAGAAAAAATGTAAATCTGTTCCACCCGGACAAAGCTGTCATACGACAAATGGCTGTAACTATGGAATTTCGAGCCCGAATATAACACCATAAGTATGAAATATCAAATGTCAAATTTCAAATATCAAATTTCAAATGTGGTGCAACGCATTGGAAATTG
>CAZSQB010000021.1:2624-14529 GCA_964608945.1 uncultured Gammaproteobacteria bacterium | reverse complement strand
TATCGATTGAGACATCACCACCGGTGTTGTCATTTGCATCGTTATTGCCTGTATCAGCATCTGCATCGACGTCATTGTAGAAATCTGCGTCGTTGTCTTGGTCAAGGTCAATATCATTGTCAAAATCAAGATCGATATCGTTGTCTGAGTTTGAGCCATTACCAAGAATTTTTGCGCTCACTTCACCGCCTCCATTATCTCCGCCACCAATGGTAGCAAAGTTTGCATTTGCGGCATTTAAGACGTGGACGCCAACCGTTGCATTACCAGTGTCGACAGTTACGTTTCCGCCGGTGTTGTCTTCTGCGTCGTTATTGCCTGTATCAGCATCTGCATCGACGTCATTGTAGAAATCTGCGTCGTTGTCCTGATCGACATCAACGTTGTTATCTACATCGACATTCACGTTGTTATCAGATCCTGTACCGTTGCCTGAGATCTCAACATTAAGATCCCGTGGGCAACATGGATCGACTACAGCGTGATTTTTATTCGCTTTATTGACGACTGTTACATTGACATCAGCGTCACCAGTTGTTACATCTACGTCTCCACCGGTGTTGTCGTTTGCATCGTTATTGCCTGTATCTGCATCTGCGTCAATATTGTTATCAATATTGGCGTCATTGTTCTGATCGACATCAACATCGTTATTGAGATCTACATTCACATCATTATCACTATTTGATCCGTTGCCGGTAATAGTGATTGTTGCTGCAAAAGAAGGCATGGCTAATGCATTAAGCAAGACTGCGCCGGTTGCAATAGCTGTTGCTAGTTTTGTTTTAAAATTTGTCATTATATTTATTCACCCCCTTTCTTTCCTAAGATCTCCAGTCAGATTATGAAAGGAGCACTTCTGTTAATCCGTTTCTTGCCTAAGACCTGAGACTTGGACAAAAAAACGGAAGCTACTCAGTCTAATTGTAATTAGAAAGGAGAAGTCTCCGTTTTTTATTATCAATTCTTCGATACTGTAGTGTGTTTATGAATATTGTCATTACAATGCCTCACTATACCGCTCTTTCCAACAAAAAAGGGCATCCTGTACTATCAGGATGCCTCCGAGTGCGGTCAGCAACGCTAAAAAGAATTTGTTATTCTGTTAGGCTCTTCAACGTTTTAGTCGCTTATCTTGTGTTTCATTGAAGAGTATACGCTAAATATATGCTAAGAAAAATAGTTTGTCAAGAGCCAATTTTCACGGTATGACTGACTGATTGACTATTTGCAGTCTTCTTGATATTCCGTTCTGTTATCTGTACGACTTTATAGTCCTGCACGTGAATTTCAACGCTACCCCAACCCCGAATATTTTTTAGTGCTTCAACAACCTCTTTTAAGAGCCTGTCGCTTATTTGTTTGGTTGAATAATCTCGCATACCTTGTGGGCAATGTATTATTTGAATTGCAACGGAATCGTTTGTTTCGTGCCATTTACTTCTCCCACCTGGAGCAAGAGCTTTTTATCCGTATTGTTTATCGGGAAGCCGACTCTTGTGTATTTGGTTGATGAAGCCTGCACTTCGACAGGATCGTTGTGGATATCCGGTGCGAGTTTCTCCGATGAATTGTTTACGCTAAGACGGAAATAGTCTCTGGTATTGAGTTGAATTGTTCCGGCGTAGTCATTGGTTATTTTCATGTTAAGAATTAAAAATGTTCTATTGTTAAGCGCTGTTGCCCGTCTTCCCTTAAGGTATATGACGTCCCGCTCTTCCGCGCTAAGAGTCATTACTTTTATCTTACTGACTTCTTTTCCCGCATTATCTTTGAGCGGAAATGAAAACTCTTTATTGAGCGTTAGCGATTTTTTTGCACCGGGAGCATTTGCTTGATTCCCCAACACCGAAGATGAGTCACCGGATTTTGCAATCGACGTAACTCTCCGGAACGCAAATACGACAATCAGCACGACCAATAAGACAACACCGACATAGGCAATATTTTTACTATTGCGTTTTAGTGTTCTTTTAAAATTTTGTGATTTCCCTTGATGACCTGATACATCATGTTCTGCATAAGATAGAGGATAGGAAGAAGGGTTCGGATTAGTATTAAATAGTTTCGCGAGCGAAAAAGTATTTAGATGAAAAGAATTATTGATAATTTGTTTTACGTGGAGGAAAGTTTTTTTCATTTTTTCTAAAATAATTACAAAAAAGCCCCTTTTGAAGCGGGCAAGTGCAAGGATATTAACAGACCATCCTAAACATTGTCAAGAGGATAATGTTGTTATTTCTATATAAACTGTTGACTGCTCACTTTTTTTCTGTAATTTCTATCCGTATGAAGTATTTTCCTTTTCTGCCAACGAACATATTCATGAATGAAGATTACGGGCAGAATTATATCACAGGGGAAATTTTAGGAAAATCAAGGATAAAGAGCATTGAGTCCATTTTTGTCACCAGTCGTCAATGTGTCTTTCTTTAACTCTCCAATACTGCCATATCCATACATTGTTAGGTCAACATTTGACGAGCCATACATATCATCAAGGCCCATCCAGTGGCCGACTTCGTGGGTTCCGATATTTTGTACATCGTAACTATTCAGACTACTGCAGGTTGGTGTATACGGTGTATATGACCAACTGTGTCGGCTATTAAATACTAAATCTGACTCAGCTACTTCATGCGTATCCGTGTAGTACCATACATATGCGACTGCTAAGGTTGAGGGGCTTTGGCGTTTCCAGAGCACTGCATTTTGACCATCTAAACGCGCTCTTGTTGCGCTTGTGGGAGTATCTTCACTAAGCGTTACTGCGCTCACGAGCGCATCCCAGGTAGCAAATGAATTGGCGATGGCTGTCTTGGCTTGCTCCTGACCAACGGAGGAGGGAACAGTATTGTAATTTACTTTGTAGCTAGTAATGCCTGGTTTGAGGTGCCAACCGGCTAGATTAACCGTGGTGCTCGTGTCATTGTCCAGAGCGCACGCTATAACTGGCGCACGCAGCTTGCGGTCTTTGCGTTTCCGTTCTGGATGAGCGAAGACACGGACGCGAACGTGCGGTTTGCCCGCAACAATGTAGTCGCCGCTTTCCTCAGGAGGCTCATCGGTTACTGGAGTATTGTTGGTGGGCGATGGGCTAACTGACAGTTGCGATGATTGTTCTTCTGCAAAAACTATTGCTGAAGAGAGTATTACAAAAACAAAGATTGTAATAAGCAGGAGGTGTTTTTGCATACCACTTTTATCCTAGAGCTATTTTTTTTCGTTGTCAACTTCTGTTTTTCTTGGCGGTGGTTCTTCTTTCTTTTCGACAGGCTTATCCTGAGAGGAAGAACTGGTTATGATCTGAAGTATATTTGAGGTTCCACTATCAGCTTGTTTTTGCAAGGTGCGTTCAATATATGACGTATCAATTCTCTCAAGCATTCGTGCCAGCTCAGTGTCCTCTTTCTTTATACCCATTTTAGTGCGAATATCAGCAAGAATCTCAAGTACCTTCGTGATTTCTTCTTCGGCGATAAGGTTTACCTGGAGATGAAGCTCCTCGCGCAAGCTAGCAATGTGCGCTGCGCGATTTTGGCTGAGCAGAACAAAAACCGATAAGATAATCGCCTCAAGCGAGACAATCATGGTAAGAAGCCCAAAGGGGAAGGGGTCAAATGGGACAACGCCAGGGATAAGATTTGTATTGAGAATTATCCAGATAGCAAACCAGTAAGCATTTAAAAGCAAGAAGGCAATACTTCCTGTGCTTGCAGTTATCGTGTCGGATAATTTTTCGCCGAAATTGCGATGATGCAAAGCTTTTGCCTCAAATGAACGGATAATTCTTCTCCTGCGGGATATTTTGTCGTTTGCATGACCATTACTTGGCATATCTTATTTGTACCACTACTTAGCAAGCCTTGACAAGTGGATTTCTTTATATGCGGGGGAAGCGAGATGATGGGAAGCGTGGATGGCTAAATTTAAATCTATCTGGATAGCGTAAGCCTTGTATGATACCGCCAATTGCGACTCCTTTTACAAACATGAGGTGCTGGAAACTATCAAATACATACAAGGTGCCAACAGTCAATAGAGACAATAAGAACCAGTGATGCAGGTGATACGTTCTTGTACGAAAATGGATTTTGCAATTTGGCAAGAACTCAACATTCTTGTATTTGATCTTCGGGATTGCGTACTTTTTTTTGTTAGGGTGGGACAAAACCAGGAAAAGATAGTATCCAATACTCAGAGATAACAAGAACAAAATATATGAATCCATAGAAACAGTCTTACGCTATTCTTACAGTTCCTCACTCATAGTAAACAATCGGAAAATAAATGTCAATACGGGGACAAACTCAGTATGAACCCTTTTTGCTATAATGATAATGAAATAGGAAAGTCGCCTATGACTATTCTTCTGGATACCGACAACTATAAACCAGCGGTAAACGGGGTTGTGAGCCACGTCTTACTTATCAAGGAAGAACTTGAGAAGCGCGGACATACGGTTATTATCGTTGCCCCCTCGTACGGCAAGCGGAATGGGAGGCCTGAAAAAAATCTCTATCGCCTCCACGCAATAAATAATCCTCTTCGCTCAGTGGATAAACTCGTTCTTCCATTTGACCCAATTGTAGAAAGCGCAGTCTTACGATATCCTATAGATATTGTCCATAGCCATCTTTTTTTGTCGGGCTTCTTTGGCTTGCAAATAGCGAGAAAAAAGCGCATTCCGAAGGTAGCAACGCTCCATACGCTTTTTGGGTATTACTGGCAGTGGCTTCTTCCACATATGGAAGGCGTTACAGATCACGTTACTGATTTTGTCCAGCGTTTTTATTTTGAGTACTATGATGCAGTTATCGCACCTTCTTCAAAAGCCGTCAGTGCGCTAAAAAGAGCAAAGGTAAAAACAAACGTTGCCTTGATTCATAACGGTATCAAGCTTGACCCTTTTATTCACGCCGATGCATCGCTTTTTCGCTCAAACTATCATATTTCTAAAAATACACGGCTTCTGGTACTCGTCGGGAGAGTGGATCATGGAAAAAATATCGATTTTGCGCTTCGCGCGATGCAAAAGGTCGTTGAAAAAATGCCAAATACAAAGCTGGCGATCGTAGGAGACGGGCTACAACGGAAGAAAATTGAGAAACTAATTTTTCGCCTCAATCTATCGTCTCACGTCTTTATTACAGGCTTTGTTGACAAGACTATGGTCGCAAGTGCCAATAAGGCAGCGACAGCAGCACTTTTTATGAGCACACACGACACATTCTCAACGGTTGCAATGGAAACCATTGTTACTGGAACACCGATGATTGCAGTGAAAGATAAAGCCGTGGTTGGCATTGTAAAAGATAATCACAATGGCCTCTTTACAACGACGAACCCGAGCACTATTGCAGCGAGTATTCTTCACCTATTGACAACACCCGCACTTGATGAAAAGCTAAGAAGTGGCTGTTTTGAAGATAGAAAAAAATTTTCGATAGAACACACGGTAGACAGTCTCTTGGCGTTGTATAATGAATATATCGAGAAATATAAAAAGGGAGAAATGTACGAGGACAGTACTCAGCAAGACAGACGACCATCAGGGTGGTAACAAATGAAGAATAAGTCGTGCACATGTGTTATCCCATTTTACAATGAGAAGGAGAGGATACTCTCAGTCTTAGATGTTGTGACGCGAATCAAACATATTGATGAGATTATCTGTGTTGATGACGGATCAATCGACGGAACGAGTGATGAGATAAGAAAACGCTACAAGCACGTTCGCCTGCTACGCTTGCGAAAAAACGCAGGAAAAGCATTTGCCATCAAGCAAAGCTTATCCATCGCCAAGGGCGACCACATTCTTCTTCTTGATGCAGACTTATCAAATCTCCAAAAAACAGAAATCGAACGGGCGATAGTGAATATGAGAAATAACGATGAGGTCGACATGATTATTCTGAGACGAAGATTTGACCCTTGGCCTTCAAAAATTGTGAGAGGGGATCTGCTCGTCTCAGGTGAGCGGATACTAAAAAAAGATGATTTGAAAAAAGTATTCCGCAGGAAAATCTACGGCTACCAAATAGAGCTTGCTATCAATTACTACATGATGGATAGAAAAAAGCATGTGTTTTGGATGTGGCATTCAGGTATCAACGTCAGTAAAACGAAAAAAATTGGCATAAGGCAGGGGGTAATCAAGGAACTGGAGTTCAATGCAAGCGTTATTACCTATGGTGGCTTTCTAAAATATCTGCATCATGTATCGAGATTCTGTTATCAGAGCATAGAGTAGGGAATGAAAAACATTTTGCAGGAATTTTGGGAGTCGATAAGTGTTTCTGGTTTTCCCATATTTTATCTTGTCGTTATCGTCCTTTTTGAAAAATCTGCTCCATATTTTGCGGGACTGAAATGGGTCGTGATCTTTCTGTTGCTCGAGGTAGTCTGCGCTATGATAAAACTTGTGTTCCCAACGCACCGACCAATTCAGATGAAACGAGATACCATCTTTCAGAAATACACGGCTTCAGGCTTCCCAAGCGTTCATAGTGCACGAATCGCCGCACTAGCAACACTCTGTTTCTTAACGTTCCCAAAGGACACGTTCTTGATAAGCTTATTTCTCCTTCTTGCAGTCCTGGTTGGCTACTCGCGTGTCTATCTAAAAAAACATTTTCTAAAAGACGTTGTTGTTGGGTGGTTACTGGGTATAGGAATTGTGTATTTTGGGAATATATGATAGCGAAAATTTTAGCCTATACCCATCTTCTAAAACTGCATTACCAGCTCCAATTTGTTGAAGTGCTCTTTGGCGTTCTCCTCGTTATGCCCAAACCCACATTCTCCCTTATCATTGATCTTTTCGTCCTTTTCGTTTCATCTCACCTGATGCTTTATGGCGGGCTCTATACGATTAATGACCTACGGGATATCGAAGAAGACAAAAAAAACGAGCACAAAAGACACCGTCCACTTCCTTCGGGAAGAGTAGGTAGGCAAGAGGCGATTATATTTGCAGCTGTTCTTATCCTGGGCGGTCTAGCAATAGCGTATTTTTATTTTGGAAAAACAATCTTTTTAGTACACGTAACGCTCTTACTACTAAATCTCTTATATACATATGTTCTAAAGCGGATTCCTTTCATAGAACTCGTGGGAAATGTTTTGACTCATCCTTTTCGCGTCATTTTAGGCATTCTCGTTACTGGTGGAACAGTACATACGCCTATTCTTTTTGCGTACTTACTCACCACTTTTGGCTTTACCTGTGCTCGTCGCCAGATCCTCAGAATTAGTAAAGGATCAGAGCATAGACAAAATATGAAGTACTACACAGACAAGCGGATGAATCTTTTGGAAATTTCAGCATTTTTGCTCATAGGTGTAACCAGTATTTTCGACCAAACAACGAGCACATTCTGGTATGGATTTTTACTGATCATTTATTTTATCTTCGTGTTTGGCATACACTTTTTGCCTCCGGTCAAAAAATTCTTCATAAAAATATATCTTCGATAACGCATCATTCCTTCTTGCAAAACTCCAACAATTGTGTCTTAATACTATATAGCATCAAGAGTGTTCCCATGAAAAGTGGGAATCGACAACCGATTTTAGCTTGCTAAAATCGTCCTGAGTTTATCGAAGGACGAAACATGCTTCTAGGACACGGTGCCAAAGCCTGGGAGGAGGATGTGCCTATACTCGTATTAGGAAATACTGAAACCTCCCGCATCTGGGAGGTTTTTTGTGAAAAATTTTATTTTTACTTCAGAATCTGTCTGCTCAGGACATCCAGACAAAATCTGTGACCAGATCAGTGACGCCATCGTAGATGAAGCGATACGATGTGACCCCTTTGCTCGCGTCGCTGTGGAGGCAATGGTAACGTTTAATAGACTTATTCTCGTCGGAGAGCTAAGCCTCTCAGGCTCAGTTCAGTATGAAACCATCATAAGAAAGCTCGTGAAGAAGCTCGGCTATACAGGAAAGGAGTATGATTTTTCTGATAAGAGCCCTATTGAGATTTTTATTCACGAGCAATCGCGTGAGATTGCCCGTGGAGTAAACAAAAAAGGAGCAGGAGATCAGGGCATGATGTTTGGTTTTGCTTGCGCTGACACAAAAGAATATATGCCTCTCCCAATCATGTTGTCCCACGAGCTTGCAATGCGAATTGATAATGTACGCGAGAAGAAAATTCTTCCTTTCCTGCGCCCAGACGGAAAAACACAAGTAACGCTCAGTTACAAAAACGGTAAACCATGGAGAGTCACTCGTGTGGTCGTCGCTGTCCCACATGCTGATACCGTCTCGCTTTCTGAAGTAAAAGATTCCCTTTTCTCTCATGTTATTTCACCAGTGCTTATGAAAAGAGATTTTGCTATCAGTAGAAAAGATTGTATTGTCAACGGAACTGGTGTCTGGCATAAAGGCGGACCGGCTGCAGATTCTGGTTTAACTGGTCGAAAAATTGTCGTTGATTCGTATGGCGGATTTGCCAGAGTAGGAGGTGGCTGCTTTAGCGGAAAGGATCCAACCAAAGTGGACAGGTCAGGAGCATATGCAGCACGGTTTATTGCAAAAAATATTGTGGCTCACGGTCTTGCGGAACGTGTAGAAGTACGTTTGGCATATTTTATCGGTGCCAAAAAGCCGCTTATGCAGGAGATTGAGACGTTTGGATCTGAAAAAATAAGTCTTAAGGCATTGCATGACTTTGCAAACAACGTGCTTGATACTTCGGCTGAGGGAATTATTGAAGCCTTAGACCTGAGACGTCCGATCTACCTGTCAACAGCTACATACGGCCATTTCGGAAGAAAAGAATTTCCCTGGGAGAAGGTTACAAGCTAATCAACAAGTTGTCCCTCAAACTGCTATAATTTCCTGTTGAGCCCTGGTATTATGCGCTTTTTTCCTGCATTGTTATTTTTTGTTGCGCTCATGTCCCTCTTCAGCTATCAGACGTTGCAAACCGCATACGCGCACGGGGAAAATCCTCATTCCTATGTATCAGAAGACGATCAGAGCGAGGGAAAACCAAGCACTGTCTCTTCTGGGATCTCGCGCCATACAATACATATCATCGGCGGATTTGTCCTTTTTATAGTTGTCATTGGTGCGATTATAAGAGAAAGGGTGGGGAAGAGGAAAGGAAAATAGCTAACCCGCGGCGTGGGAAACTCTCGTATCACTTGAGGCAGCGCTTTTTTGACTTTCAGTACCTGCTTGGTCGATAAAAATAACCTCATGTACAACGATTTGCTCTATTGCTTGTGATTCCTTTAGTTGTCTTCTCGCCTGAGCTATGGCCTTCTTTTTTTCAGACATTCTCGCACGCGCTTCATCAGTCCAAGGCTTTCGCTTCTTTCCAGTCTTTGCTCTTCTCACATTTTCTTTATGTTCATCGCTAAGAGTCCTACCGGTTAATGTTTGACTAAGCCTAGCGCGTGCCAAAGCAGATTCACGGTCTCCGTTACATCTTTGCTCAAAACGCTGAATAAACTCTGCGGGAATCTCTTCTTCAAAAGCTTTGCCGTTTTTCCCATTATGCCCGTTTGCTCGCAACGCCTCACGCCTTGCACTAAAAACTTCAGATTTTGTTTTTAAACGTATGACATTGCCGTGTGGATAATTTGCTTTCACGCTATCGGAGGATCTTTCCCACAAAGTCTGTAATCCACGTAATACAATTCCTTCAACAGCCTGTCTGGACACTATTCCTTTTCTGTGCCCAGCATCTGGTCTTGCATATATTCTAAGAGACTCAAGTGTTGCGCTTGGATCTGTAATGTACCGTACCGCCATCCAAATCTCCTCATTATCTCTCATCCACTCTCTCATTTTTTCTGCTCTCCTTTGCTTGTTTCTTACTACTGGGAGTGGCACTTCTGCTGCACCAGATGCAAAAGCTACTTGGATTAAACCGCGGGGAGTTCTAGGCTCGCCAGGAGGTAACGCGATGAGAGGCTTGGCGAAGACCTCGCGGCCAGTTCCGTTTTCTACACTCATAGTCCGAAATTATAGCAAAAATGGATTCATATATCAAACTATAGGTCAAAAGATGAACCAATCTTTAGGATCCTTGGTTGTTGAAGAATGCCTCAAGGAGGATACTATGATCGAGCGTATTGATCTCTCCATCCTCATTGAGGTCAACGAGTGTCTCTTCGGGACACTCTCCTTTATCCAAGCACCCGATAAATATGTTGAAATCCACAAGGTCAATTCTATTGTTGCCGTCAAAATCTCCTTGGTATAGCGTTATCGTAGGGAGCGTCGTGGCTTCGCCTGCTGTTATTTTCTGAAACTCAGGCTGAATATTTTTTCGAAGCGTATTGTTCAGCTTTACTTTTACGATATATGTCCCAGTCGCAACTTCAGAACCCGGATCTATAGATCCTGTGTATTGTGACCCGTTAAATATGAGGGTTCCGACGTTATTTGCTACTTGATTATTCTCAAGATCAAAAAGAAATATCTCAGCCTCTTTTTCTTTGTTAGTATTGTTTTTACCCCCAGTAATTCCAGGTACTTTTATCGAAACCTTAAGGGAGGTTCCAGAAGTATCTTCTTCCGGTGCCGGCGTTTCTGTCGGCGTTTGTGTCACCGTAGGTTTGCGATTTCCTCCATTTTTATCTCGTTTGCCGCCTTTGTCTTTTTTACCAGGCTTTGCGGTCGGTTCATTCGCTTTTTTGTCTGGTTTTTTACCAGATTTTCCACTACCCATATCAAGCGTCCAATACCAACCATACTGTGAAGATTCTTCAAAGTGTCGTGCAACGCCAACGATTGTTATGTCTCCATTCTTCATTGCTTTGTCATGATCCTTCGATTTTTGCCATGCTCTCATTACCTCATCTGCTGTTTCGTAGGAGTTTGCAATGTTTTCCTTGGCATCCGGATCGTTACTGTGGCCGCAATCGCTTAAGCGTTCAGGCGCAGTCCTCCTTAAAGAATCTGTATGGTCAAAGTAATCTTTTGTCGCCATATCATTACTCATCCACGCTGCAGCTTTCGTAAGCGTTGCATCTTCTTTCACAGCACTAAGCTTATTTTTCTTGCGATAATTATTTAATAAACCGATAAATTTTTTCTCTTCGGAATCCATTTTTATTTCTTTTTGGGAAACAGTGCATTTTTTGACTGCTACTGTAACATCGGCTCTGCTTTGGGTAGTTTGGGACTTTTGCACCTGTGTAACTGCGATAAATATACTAAAGAGTAAAACGAGGAAGGAAAAGACAAAAACAGAGCCGGGAAGATCACGAAGAAATGACTTGCCAAAAAACTTGCTGATCATATAACAGGCATCCTCAAATCTATGCTACTAAAATGTGTTACGCTTGGCAATAAAACGAGTGCCACGATATGACCTACTATGCTTTCTCGAGGCTTCAGGATCATCCCTCAGAGTCGAAGGCCTTCGTATGCGTAATACTTTCCGTACTTTTCAACACAAACATATGGAGTATCCTTGCGCATATTTTCAGCATGCCCTGAAGAATTAGCCCATAGCGTCACAACTTTTTTATAATCACTTGTTAATGCAAGATTTTCGGTAACCAGCTTATAATTTGGGTAGGGAAGTGTCTTATCGTTGATTCTATTGCGAAATCCATCGTGATTGAAGCTTGTGGCTATTTCCGCAGCTCGTACTTTTGCAAAATCACAGGTGTATTTGTCTGGCTTCACCGCGTACAAACCATTTTTTGCCCGATACCCATTTATCTCATCTAAAATATATCTCTGCTCATCAGAGAGCAATACGTCTGTTTGGAATTTTGGTTTTTCAGTCGGTGTTGGTGTAGGCTTTGTTGTGGCTGATTTTATTGATGTTTTTCTTGTTTTATGACTCGCAAACGCGGCAAGTGTGAAGTAGGAAAGAAACGCTAATACAAAGGGGATGAGTAAAAATGGCAGGACCTTGCGCATGAGTATC
>CAZSQB010000021.1:0-2524 GCA_964608945.1 uncultured Gammaproteobacteria bacterium | reverse complement strand
TGTTTTGCTGAGTAAACCTCGAGTATGGAAGCGGGAAGTAAGGATTGTATGGAAATGCCAGGAATACTTTTATTGGTTTCCTTTTACGTGCAACCCACTCAAGAAGTTTTATTTTAGATTCTTTAAATACATCAATATTCGGTTTTACAGTTTTTATCTCAAAATAGTATTCTTCATCATCTCTTTTCATATAGAAGTCTACAATATTTCCATCTTTTTGGTATTTTCCATTGGCTGCAGACGCTTGCAAAACTTTCTTTATTTCTTCTTTGATATCTGATTTTTTTCCTGTATTATTTCTCAACTCGCTTACAATGCTTGCTATGACAGATTTTTGCTGCTTTGACAGCACGCCGCCCATGCCATACTTCGTAAAGCATTCTTCTGAATGGTCAGCTGCTATTATTTTAGAAACCTCTTCATAAATAGACATTCCTAGACTTGTTGCAAGAGAATGAATAAAAGAGTAAGAAGCCACTTTTTCGCTATCTTGCATGAGGCGTAAAAGGAAAGGCATAGAGGTAGATTCTCTTAAGTATTTTCTTAATTTAGTCTGAATCTTTTTCTCCAGTAGTGCAGTGACTTTTTCCTTTTGGCTATGAGACAAGGCCATAGAGTTACGATAAATTATCTTTGAAATGAAAAATAATTTCTGAATAGGGCGCTTTGTCCCGCTCCGTTCTGTTCAAAACTGGTCGCTTATACTGATTAATAATTTTCATGCCAGCTCTTTTGGTAATTTCAGGATATAAGTTATATTTATCATTTGCTACAAAGAAAATATCATAGTCCTCTACAAGAAATTTTTTGCAGTTTAACAATACATCTACTATCCCGTCAATATATGAGTTTCTTGCTGCAGCGCCTTGACCTTTATAGAGCGGGCCAATTTCTAGTTCGTCCTTCCGCTCAAATCCCATTAAATCATAGGCATACGCATGTTGCTCATGATAGTCTATTTGGCCTACATATGGTGGAGAAGTGAAAATACCCTTTATCTTTTGCTTTTTAATTATTTTATAGAATGCTTCACTTCTCTTTTTAATTTCTTCAAATATATCAACTGTGCGTGAATCATTAGACAGTAATGCATAATAGGCGTTACTTCTTAATTTATTGAAGAGAGTAACCCTTTCTAATGCATCGTAAAGATATCTTGTTAGCATCTTCTTAATTGAAAGTATTGGCTTACAAACCTTTTTATGCTTATAGCAATAGTAAGTTGCTAGCTGGGGAGTTTTTAATGTCGCAAGATCAGAGTGGGTAGTTGCCCTACAAGATCGAATAGCACGACTCAAAGTAACTGCAATTATTTTTTTATTATTAATATTTTTAATTTTTCTTACCTCTCCAAATATATAGTCTATTTCCAGTCTCGTATTTGCCGTGTACCATTTATCTAAGAATGTCGTTTTCTTATTTTGAGCAAGATGTATGTCGTACTTTTTCACTAGGTTTTCAAACATCTGGAGAAATTTTTTTTCTTTCTCACTACCGTATTCCTCTTCATTTATTTCTTGTCTATTTACCCTATACTTGAAAGCAGGGGAGGGAAAGTTAACATTATTGAAGTCATATAGCTTATTACTCAACTCTTCTTCAAAACCGAGGATCGATTTGTCATTCTCAAAAGAATTTATCTTGTCTTTTATATTTATTATTTCCTTTGCTAAGGAAGTAAGATCGTAGTCAATCAATTTTACCTCCGAGATTAAACAATTAAACCTTGAAATATCAATTCCGATCGTGTGCATTCCAAACTCATTTGCTTGCACTAGAGTTGTTCCGGATCCGACGAAGGGATCCAAAACTATATCTCCCTTTTTGAAATATGCGTGGCGTTTGAATTCATCGATATGTGAACCAAGAAAATACTCTACAAGTTGTGGAATATATTTTCCTTTATAAGGGTGCAATCTATGAACATGCTTTGTTGTATCTTTTTCTCTGAGATGGTCAAAGGATAGTGACCAATTTATATCATTTCCTAATTTTTCTTTCCATTTGACTTCACGTCTTCCTCTAAATGAGTCATAATACCTCTTTAAATCATCCAGATCAATTTGGGGAAATCCTTGATCAAAATATTTTTTAATTTTTCCGTATTGAATAAGATAAGAGATATTTGAAGGAGTAATATCTCTATTTAATAGACTACTTGCCCATTCGCTTGCTTCTTTTATCGATACGAGTTGTTTTAACATTTGTATAGATTATAGCAACTATATTTTACGAGGAAAATGTATCATTCTATGATTATTGGGGTCAAGAAAGCTGCTTCCTTTCCAAAATTTGATCTAAACTCTAATTTTGTGAGAAAAGGAAACCTATAGGTTTTTAGTGTGTATCTTTCTGGCTTGACTTATCATTGGCAAAACATTTAGTATTAGTATCTATGGCAGATACTACAGATGATAAGGATATAAAAGACATTGTGAAGAACGTTGCGGATAAAACAGAGGAACATGCAGGGAAAAAGGCAACTGAACCGGAAGTCTGTCCGAAGTGCGGGAATCCGCTTTCG
>CAZSQB010000020.1:0-15712 GCA_964608945.1 uncultured Gammaproteobacteria bacterium | reverse complement strand
AAGGATTTTTTAATTATTTCGAGAGAATAACGTTTAATGTAAAGAAAAGATTTCTAGAGTTAAAGTATTAATCTAAGCCACGTTTGACGTGGGGAACCGAGTTTGACTCGGGGGTGGAAGACGGGTGCTGCCCCCGCGACCTTCAGGTCCACAACCTGACGCTCTACTGTTGAGCTACATCCACCGTGCCAAAAAGTATACCATATAGTTCTTCTTTCCTCAAATAAAAACAGGCCATTTCCAGCTTGACATTTTCCTCGATTATTCGAATAATTGGTATATGGGAAGAGTTTCACGAAGAAAAATTCATCCTGAATTGGAAGAGAGGATGTTTGAGGTATTCTGGGAGTATCTGGCAAGCCTTAGAGATACTAAAGACATCAAGGTATTCCTCGTTAGCCTGCTTTCTTATACAGAACAAGTTATGTTAGTAAAAAGGCTTGCAATTGCCATATTGCTCAGCAAAGGCAACAACTACGAGTATATCGATGAAACATTGAAAGTATCTAAATCGACAGTCGGAACCGTCCATAAGCAAATAATGACTGGTGCGGAAGGGTACCGCAGGGCAGTAGATCATATTTTAAAAGAATCAGGAAAACAGAGACTGTGGAATGACTTGGAAGAATTAATAATTAAGCTCTCTTTACCGAAACAATATGGTTCTCCCGAGTGGGAACAGAAGAGCGCTGCTGGCAAAGCAGTAGCAAAGAAGCGAAGAAAACTTTCAACTTTGTTTTGTAATTTTCGATTATTCGAATAATCGAAAATCATTTATCTCTAAAAAAGAATCTTATTACAACACTGAGAACTATGCTAATCAAAATTGAGGTGACGATGGGGAAGTAGAAGGTGAAATTATCGCGCTTGATATAGATGTCTCCTGGTAATCTGGGAATACCACTAGCGCCTGAGAAGAACGTAAGCACTACGCCGACAATTATTAAGATAATTCCTGTAGCAATGATGAGTCTTCCAATCTCCATTCTATTCCGTCAATATCCCACGATCACGTCTTGCAAAAAGCCAGGCAAAGACTATGCCTGCGATGAAGCCTCCGATATGCGCAAAGTAAGCAACGCCGCCTTCTTGCCCCATGGTGTCTCCCAACGCTCCTGAGCCTGAAATAATTTGCAGAATAATCCAATATCCAAGCATAATTGACGCGCTTATCCTGGCAGTTGTCAGGAAGAAGGGAAGGAGTATAAGTGTTTTTATCTGGTGGTGCGGGAAGAGGATAAAATACGCACCTAAAGCGCCAGCCACCGCGCCTGATGCGCCGAGCATGGGAATAGTCGATGTTGGGGAAAGCATGTATTGGAACAAACCGCCGACAATACCAGACCCCAAGTAAAGAATAAGGTATACCGGAGGCGGCATCTCTCCCTCAACATTATCGCCAAAAACCCAAAGAAATATCATATTTGACGCAATATGCAAAATGCTGCCGTGAAGAAACATTGAGGTTATAAACGGATAGAGCGTTGACCAATCTGAAAAATTGATGTTCGCAGGAACAAGCGCATACGCATAGATAAACCCTTCGGGGTCAGGCGTTGTCAGTTGGAGAAAAAATACATAGACATTGATGAGGATCAATGCTATGTTAATGAAAGGAAATCGTCTTGGTTTGTGCTCGGCATCGGAAATCGGAATCATGAATCAAAGGTATTATACCTCACGAAACAAGGAAGGTATAGAATAATTTTATGAAAGTAGTTGTCAATAATACAAAGGTGCAAGTAGCATGTATCCTCCTTGTTTTGTTTGCGTTCACCAGCAACCATCTTGCTCTCTCTCTTTCACTTTCCCTTCTTCTGTTTTGTCTTGGTTCTACCGTAGGGAGTGATCTTGTCTTTACCTATATACGACGGGGAAAGCTCTTCATTCCATTCGGCGCAATTGTTACCGGCTTGATATTGACGCTTATTATTGACCCGAGCGATTTGTGGTGGCAGATCCTTGTTATCGCTGCCTCCGCGATGGCGAAAAAAAACTTTCTACGCATTGGTTCACGACACGTTTTCAATCCCGCAGCCTCTGGATTATTAATTGGGTGGGTGCTTTTTGGACTCAATCCTTCCTGGTGGGGGCCGAGTTTTTACAGCGGTTCGTGGCTTAATATTCAGAACCTCCTGATTTTAGTTGCTGTCATCGGCATATTTTACGTTTCGGGCTATAGACTGAAACGCTATTATTCAATGGCAGCTTATCTTGTAATCCTGGGCGTTTTATCTGCGATAACATCTGCTTCTTTTTCTCCTCAGTCAATTTTTGCAACACTTCTGAGCCCTGGAACACTGTTCTATGCATTTTTGATGCTACCTGAGCCTATGACATCTCCAGTTAATAAGAAAAGGCAACTGATGTATGGCGCGACGGTAGCAGTATTGTCTACTGTGCTTATTTTTATATTCAACAATACGAATCTCTCAAATTTCAATACTCCAGACGCCTCAATCGTTTCTTTACTCCTCGCAAATCTCATCTTCTTTAAGTTTAGATGAATTAATTGCAGAATAGGCACATAGTTGATAGAATAAACCAGGTTGAAAAGAGTCTTTAATTCATAATTCTTGATTCATGATTCTTTTTATGCCCCCGTAGCTCAACGGATAGAGCAGGTCGGTTCTAACGACAAGGTTGGGGGTTCGATTCCCTCCGGGGGTACTCAGTACAAAATGAGTAGTTTCTATGTTACGAATAGATTGATATAGAGGCCATCTCTATTTCACCTAGTGCTTCAATTTTCTTAACACCACTTACAGGAATCGAACCAGATCGATAGAAACCTTTTGGATTTATGTCATGTATTGACATGTTTTTATGCTTTTGATATCATATTATCATGAATAGCACAAATATTATTCCCAAAACCTATACTCCTGAGCAAGTTGCTGAGATTCTGCAACTCAGTAAAAATACTGTGTATGACCTCATAAACCGTGGCGAGATTATCGCCAAGAAGATTGGAAAAGTCTATAGAATTCCAGCAAGCTCTATCTCTTTTGCCTTTACTGGTCTTGACTATGATTTATACCAAGCAGAAAAGGAAGATTTGAAATCTCTTGCAAAAGTACAAGTAGCATTAGAAAAAGTACGTGCAGAGCTGTAAATCATGATATCCGTTTTTGTGGATTCTGACGATATTATTTCCTCTTTACTTTCTTCAACCGGCGCAGCATACTTGCTTTTAAATCAAACTGATAATCTTTCACTTTACATCTCAACTCTTTCCCACCAAGAGCTTGAAATAGTAACGAAGAGATTACAAATAGATCAAAAAGATTTGCAGAAACTTTTAGAGAAGCGGTTCTCTAAAGTAGAATTATCAGACGCAGAGAGGATAAAGAAAAGATATGTTGAGCATGTTCTTGACAGTAATGATGCTCATGTAGTGGCCGGAGCAAAGAAAGCAAAAGTGCGTTTTCTTGTCACGTATAATACCAAACACTTTAAGATAGATAAAATTAAAGAAGATTTAGGAGTCATCGTTCTCACCCCAGCTACTTTTCTCCAGTATTTAAGAAGTTTACAATAAAAACAGTTTTATGATTGAATGCCCATGGCAAAATCGGTTCGAATAAACTTGCGCTGAGGGTACTAAGACAAAAGTTCAGGTACGAGACTTAGATGACGATCGAGATGCTCTATGTTCTTTAAGAAATGCGTCGGCAGGTTTGTAGACAACTACCTCATCTTGAAGGCGCAAAAGATCTTGAAGTCGTGTTGCCATTGATCCTTGTTGTTGATTTTCTATTGCCCTACTAAAGAGTTCATATATTTCCCCAGGGAAAGGATGAGTGATTACTCCAAAACCCCATCGATCATGTGCAATTGCAGCCATTCGAGGACTTGCAAGACCGACTACATATTCTGCCTGATGTGCAACTACTTGTCGTTTCATGTACTCTGCAACTAGCTCAAGCGACTGTGTCACCATTTGCGGCGTGACCCGGGAGCGGCTATCAGGAAAAGTCACCGGTGGAATGGCAAGGTCAATAATTGGTATACCTTTTTCGATAATAACCCGTCTTTTTGTCTGTGTAGTTACTCCATAATCAACAGGTGCATGAATATATGAGGCAGTAAATATGCCTACGGACTTTTGGTTCTCAAATCGTGAGAGGCGAAGATCGCGAACTGAAAAAGAAATATCATCGAAACTGTGAGCGAAATGGCCTTTACGGCCTACGGAATAGGTGCAAAAATCTGCAAGAGTTCGTTCTGCCTTACTACCTGGTGCAAATTTTGGTTCATTCGACCAAACAAGATTACTTGCAGCCCAGTAGAGACCTTCTCCAGCGTTATAATAATCGATGAGATCTTTGGGGGCTCGTGGTGTTTCAACTGTTACAATCATAAATATTCATATATTCATACACCGATTACCAACCTGTGTCAAGGAGAACCTTTTAGAACATCTGTAATTATCTGAAGCTATATTGACAAACCTCATACCTTTTCCATATAGTAAGGGTTGGTATGCTTGTCAAGCTCTACCACTATCTGCTTCGTAACCAAGTCATCCTCGCACTTGTGCTTATTGGTTTGGCGTGGGTGATATTCCAGCTTCGCGATATTCTTGTCTCTGTCTTTATCGCATACATTCTGATGGCTGCACTCATCCCAATTGTCAATTTTTTCAGAAGACACCGATTCCCAAAGATTCTGGCTGTTTTTATCCCATATTTCACTATCATCACTGCAATCTTTCTCCTCGTTGTGCCGGCTGTTCAGCTTTTTATCCCGCAAGTGCAGTCGTTTATTAGCGGTTTACCGCTTCTTTTGAATCAATCCGGCAATCTGTTTGGATTATCAATCGATCCGAAGGATGTGCAAGCATATCTTTCCGGAGAACTCGCCGCAATCGGACGAAATGCATTTATTGTAACAAGTAAGATTTTTGGCAGTGTCTTTGCAACAATCAGTGTATTCTTCATCAGCTTTTATTTCCTCATGTATCATGAGGCATTTAAACAATGGATAGCTCGCTTGTTTCATAAAAATAGCCGTGAAAAAGTTGTAGAAACAATGCAGCTTGTTGATGAGAAGCTAGGTGCGTGGTTTCGAGGCGAGGTTGTTTTGATGCTCTCGATCGGCTTTATGACCTGGATTGGGCTAACGATTATCAACATGCCCTACGCTTTGCCACTTGCTGTCATAGCCGGCTTTCTTGAGATTGTCCCAACGCTTGGTCCGACCCTCTCAGCAATCCCAGCTATGATTGTAGCCCTGACCATATCTCCGCCTCTTGCTCTCACGGTCGTTGTTATCTACATTATTATCCAGCAACTCGAGAATACATTACTCGTGCCAAAAGTCATGCAGCGAGCGGTCGGACTCAATCCTGTTGTTGTCATTATCGCGATTATGATCGGTGCAAATTTAATGGGTATTATCGGCGCATTACTTGCAATTCCGTTCGTTTCTTTTCTTGTTGTGATCTTCAACGCTGTTGATAATCAGGATTAAAGACGCGGGCTTTTCTCGAAACTATCAGTGTCCAGGGGAAAGGCTGACGGACAGTCACGATTGAGAGTCGCTTTTCAACAAACTTCTTAAATCTCCATGCGCTCCAGTGCTGAATGTGGTCAATATCATTTCCTAAACGTTTCCAATTTTTCCCTCTGAGAAAATTTGATGCCATAAAAAGAGGTTCATTCGGGACAGACAAGAGGCAATATTGCTTGCAAACGCGTACTAGTTCGGACAAACCTTTTTCAGGATCATCGATGTGTTCGAGAACCTCACTGCAGATGACAAGATCAAAAGAATTGTCTTTGAATGGAATGTCATAGATATTTCCGACTCGCAGATCAAGGTGAGGACGTTCCTTTTTGCCTATCTCAATTGCTCTGTTAAGAAAATCTACGCCAGTTAATTTCTTGCCTATCTTTCGCTCTTTGAGTCTCTCAAGGGTAAAACCCTCGCCGCAACCGACATCAAGAATAGAATTAGGCTGCAATCGTTCCGCCTCCGAGAGCAAGGCATCATAAAAGTTGTTGATGAGAAACTTCTGTATGGGGTTGGTTGTCGTATGCTTGCGATAATTATCGGTTGTTTGTGTGTGCATAAATTTCTAGAGCTTGTTTTACAAGCGACAATCCGTCGGCAATACTCTGAAAGAATTTCTCCATGCTGACGAGTATACCACGGAAGTTATAAAGCTCTCTTGATTATATTTTGATAATAAAATAGGGAACTAGCAGTTACTACTAAGGCTATATATCCGCCTAAGACCATTCTTGCTAATTGTCCCCAAAATGTATCTATTGGTATAAAGCCAGTAAGGGAATAAGAAATTATGCTAATTAAAATCACTATGCTTGTGTAGTGGAGATTATTGAAGGCTGCAACAATACTCTTCTTAATAGAACTTAAAAGACCATTATGTTCTAGAGAGAAGAAAAACGAAGTAAACTCGAGAAAAGCTATTAACGTAATTGGTATAAGGAAAATGGGTTGCCAACCTTTACCAAAATTTTGAAAAAATATAGTTACTTGATCCTTGCTAGGATGGAGAAAAATTACAACAAGTACAATTGAGAGCCCTAGAAGTATGGTGAAAAAAATAAACAACAGAATTCCTGGAAGTATTATTCGCTTTGTATTTTTAAGGGTTACTCCAACTATCTGTCTATGATCTAGTGCTCTCTTTTGCTGTTTTTGTATTAAAAAAACTGGTAGCGATACCATAAAACCTGTACTAATAAAAAACAAAATGAATCCTAATAGCTGAAGGACTTTCACAAAAAAAGAATTTTGTGTGTAGATGCTTAAAAGGGTAGGTAGAGATAGCAATAAGCTAATAAGAAATATGTCCAGGCTTCTGTTAATGAGAGAAAATCCATTAAGAAAATAGTTGATCATGGATTTTTGTCGCATAAGTTCTTCTGTCATTTTATGATGATAACTGTCACTTTGGAGCGGGATACGGGAGTCGAACCCGTCTTTTTTGCTTGGAAAGCAAATGTTGAACCGCTCAACTAATCCCGCTTAGAACTTGATTTTATAAGAAATGTGGAGGAAATGCAAAAATTTACCGCCTCAATCATTTGTTTTATAGCTTCGTTTAGGGTAAAATAAACATGCATTTTTGCCGAGGTGGCGGAACTGGTAGACGCCCGGGACTTAAGATCCCGTGTCTTTCGAGACGTGCGGGTTCGATTCCCGCCCTCGGCACCCCGCGGGGAGTAGCTCAGTTGGCTAGAGCGCGCGGTTTGGGACCGTGAGGTCGGAGGTTCAAGTCCTCTCTCCCCGACAAGATTTTTGACACGTTCGGCAATTCTATTTATACTTTTATGAAGTGCCCAAAATTTCTTCAAAACTTAAGACTCTTTTTTATCTGACTTTTTTTGTCTTCATCGCGCATATAGTTGAAGAGTTTACCGCCCTTTTTCTTATTCAAGTACCTATGCGGCCCGGTGTTACCGTAAGCCTTCCAAGCCGAGAAGATTTTATTTTTATAGAATTCTGTGCACTTGTTGCCTTCACAGGCTCGTTTTATTTGATAAAGCGAAATATGATGCCTTTTGTCGGTATGCTTATATTTGGCCTTTTTTATGTTCTGCAAACAGAGCATATCATCAACGCGGTTCGTCTCGGGGGTTATTACTCTGGCCTCTTTACTGGTTCAATACTCGTTTTTATCGGGGTTTCGTACTGGAGAGCTTTTTCGAACTAGAAAAATAAGTAAACGATGATTTGAGGCTACGCCTTCCAGGTGGGAAGCTAAAATTTTGACAAGCTAGGCGATTCTTCATATAATTCTCTTCTATGCGAAATTCGGAAACTGAATTTGATTTTATGCGCGGTGCTGGAATTCGCGGTAGTGAGAGGCACTATAGAAAAGAAAATGACAATAGAATCATTCTAACAACTATAGGGGAAATCGACCTTATCAAAAGGCTACTTCCTGAATTACAGAGCAGGGAAGGATACTGTAGCTTTAGTGTGGATACGACTGGTGGCAAAACTACTGGAGCATTCAGCGCTCCGCCAGAGGCTGTCAACAAAGCGACCAGGCTGCTCTCAGCGAGTGGATTCAGGCGGGAAAGTCTACCTCCTCATCGCTAGTCGTGTTTGGGTGGTTCGGTGCCGAGTTTTTTGAGCGAGTAGTCAAGCATCTCTTTCATTTCCTGCCTCCTGTTTTCAGAACCCAAAAGCACTCCTATGATCCTGTGCCCACCATATTCAAGGTAGGTAACCAGACAAAGTCCCGCCTCAGGCGTATAGCCTGTTTTTATACCCTTAACGCCCGGGTATGACGAGATAAGATTTGTTTCGTTTTGCAAATAGTACTCAGCGTGGGTCGATGTCGCTGGTATTGTTTTTTCAAACGTAGAGGTGATGGTAAGGAATTCGGGAAATGTATCGATAGCGTATTTTGTGATTACCAGGAGATCGTGGGCAGTTGTGTATTGTTCACCGTCTCCTTGTAAACCGGAGGGGTTGGTAAAATGCGTATCAGTCAATCCGAGTGCTTTTGCTTTGTCGTTCATGGCTTGTATAAACGCCACGCGTCCGCCTGGGTATCCGCCTGCAAGCACCTCAGCAGCGTCGTTGCCTGATCGTAAGATCAATCCATACAATAGTTCTTCGCGAGTGAGAACTTCACCCACTCCTATTCCCATGCTATTTTCCCCAACAAGCTGCTCTGGTCTTGCAACATACCGATCGTTCGGAGACAAATTTTCTAAAGCGACAATGGCAGTCATAATTTTTGTGATTGAAGCCATGGGCAGTTTTGCATTGGCATCTTTCTCGAAAATTGTTTTTTCAGTAGTCAGATCATATATGAGCACTGATTTTGCTGTGAGTTGACTGATTTCCGACTCTCCACCGATTGCCTCTATGATCGGCGTCCAGATATCAAGAAGCGTCACTTGCTTATTTATGTCGCGCGAAAGGAAATCTGGCAGGGGAGATGTAACGGCAATTGCTTTATCCTTTGACTGCGTAAAAACCCAAAATAGCAGCGCGAAAAGGACAGAAAGAAAGACTATGGTTAGGAAGTAGGAAAGCCATCTCATGGATTTTCTCATAATAGCATATTTAGACAAATCGATGAATAGTAGCTATACTTGAGGATGACAGCTGTCTGTTTATGAAACTATCGATTGTCAACTTTAATACGCTGGGAGTGGCAGTTGCTCCATGGACAGTAAAGAAGTCTTTTAATCTTAGGCAACGGTTTTTGCTAATTTCAAAAGAAATTGATGCGTCATCTGCAGATGTCGTAGCGCTTCAGGAAGTGATATCGTATGTACACGTGCGCTTTATTAGAAAGCACGTAAAAAAGACCTATCCTTTTATCTATTTTAAGAGAGGGTCATTTGGCCCTGTTGGTGGTCTTATTTTTCTTTCAAAATTGCCTTTTGACTCAGTCTCATTTATTCCATTCAGGAAAAAGGGGAGTTTTTTTAATATCTCAGTTGTCACTAAGCTGTTTCGTGCAGGGATGCTCGTTTGCACAGTGAAAGATGAGCCGATTTCTCTTATCAACGCACACCTTTCGCCAAATATCGACTCGAACTGGCATCCTGATAATCGCTTTGTCCCTTTTATATCTTCTCAACTTGAGCAACTCGCTTTGGAAATAAACCAGTTACATAAGGCAGGGAATGCTATCATTCTCGCTGGCGACCTCAATACAGCCCGGGACTCTTTTCTCTATGAAATGTTCGTGGAGCGCGCGGAGCTCAATGACGTTTTTGAGAATGACCTCCATCCGACCATGCATGCTGAGCTCTCGAGACGAGGCCGACAACCAAGGCGCCTTGATTATATTTTCACAAGAAACGCGAAGAAAGCTGCAACTTCGATTAAGGCTGACTATTTATTTACTGAAAAAGTAACGTTTTCTTCGGGAAAGACAGACTTTCTCTCAGACCATATCGGTTTATTTGCAACTGTAGAATTTAAGGAAAAACACTAGTGGACGTTTTCCAAGCGATTATTTTGTCTATTGTTGAAGGGATAGCAGAGTTTTTGCCAATCTCATCAACTGGACACCTCGTGCTGACTGCGAATATTTTAAACATTGAACAAACAGAATTCGTCAAAACATTTGAGATTGTAATCCAGCTTGGCGCGATACTTGCTATTGTTGTGCTGTACTGGAAAAAGCTTACCAGGAATTTTGAAGTGTGGAAGCGGATAATCACAGCTTTTATTCCAACTGCGATTGTCGGAATTGTGCTATATAAATTTATAAAATCTATCTTAATTGGAAACACATTGATTACACTTCTTGCGCTTTTTGTCGGCGGTATCATCTTAATTTTTTTGGAATTGTTGTACAAAGAAACAGAGCATCACACGGACAAGATTGAGAAATTACCGATTCGAAATGCGATTGGAATTGGTCTTGTTCAGTCGCTATCAGTAATTCCTGGTGTCTCGCGAGCTGCGGCTTCAATCATCGGCGGGCTTTTTATGGGTGTGCAACGAACTACTGCAGTTGAATTTTCATTTTTACTTGCAGTGCCGACGATGATTGCTGCGACTGGACTGGACTTGGTTGAAACCAAGCTTCAGTTTTCGTCACAAGAATTTTTGCTTTTAGGTGTTGGGTTTGTTGGGTCATTTATTGTCGCGATTCTCGCAGTAAAATTCTTTTTACAATACATAAAGCAGCATAATTTTATAGCCTTTGGTATCTATAGAATCGTATTGGCAGTATTGTATTATTTCTTTATCATCATGTAGAACATCTCATCATCCCAGTGTTGACGTTTATAGTATTGACTGAGGCTTCGAAAATTCATATAATGACAGCCTGCTCCGTATAGCCTCAGACTATAGATCTGCCTCTGAGCCGCGACAACCGTACTGTACCTATCGCATATGTGGAAGTTTGTTCGTAGATATAAAAGAAGAATCAATTCCCTGCGCAAAAGAATTCCTTATAGACAAACAGTTACCTATCTTAGGAAAAATCCATTCCGAAGCTTTTTTGTCGTGCTTGGTATTCTTTTTGCCTTGATAGTCTTGGGAAATATTATTGCATCACTTACGAAAAAAGGGGCAAAGGAACCGGAGGTTGTCAAAGATATAGAAATTTACGAAGTGAGTAAAACACCAAAGCTCAGACTGCAGGCAAAAATTGACGCCTCAGGAGTCGTCCAGATCCACGCACAGACAGCCGGCGTCGTGCAGTCGATCAATGCATCAGAAGGAGAACACGTAGATGCAGGCACACCGATTGTGTATTTGTCAACGACGTATCAGGGAGGAAATGCAGCGGCCTTGCAACAGCAGCTCGCAGCAAAACAGTACCAAAACGTCCTTGACACCTTTGACACACAAAAAGATCTCATCCGCAAGCAAAGAGAGCTCGCTGAGAAGAATAAACAAAACGCAGGCGACCTTACAGCTATTACGAAAACCTCACAAGGCGACGTTCAAGAACTGCTCAGACTGGAAGAAAGCCAGTTGACACAAATTAAAAACACGATAGCGACACTTGAGGCGACCAATGTCAATGGCATCAACGACGAGCTCATCGCCCAGGCACAGCAACAGGAAGCGCAACTCTTGCAAGCTGTTATACAACTTCGCGCACAACTGCGCAGTGTTGATTATCAAACAGATCCAGACAAGCCTCCTGCCAGCCTTCCAGATATACAAAAAGATGTTGCCTTGCAGCAGTTGGATATTCAGGAAAAAGCCCTTGATCTGAGCCGTGACGTCAGCGTGATCCAGGTGCAGCTTGCCGCAGTGCAGGCGCAACTGATGATTCCTGCCAGCCCATTTGAAGGAACAGTTGAGAAAATACACGTCAGTGTCGGACAGTCTGTCTCGCCCGGAACGCTTATTGCCACAGTAACTGGGACAGAAAATACGGTAAGTGCTTCAGTACTGATGCCACGAAGACTGGCGACAGTAGTATCACAAGTTGAAAAAAGCACTATAGAAATTAACGGCAACTTTCGCAGCGTATTACCTTCCTATGTCTCCCAGGGTCCGACAGACGGGAAGCTTTACACTATTTTGTATAACTTACCAGAAGGAAGTGTTTCTGAAGTGTCAAACGGTGAATTTGTGCCAATTGAAGTACCAGTCGGAATCGGAGGCAACAAATCCGCACTGCCATATATTCCAATCGACTCTGTCTATCAAACTCAGGAAGAAGCGTATGTAAACGTCGCCTCGTCAGGAAAAGCAATCAGTAAGAAAGTACTGCTTGGAGATGTTTACGGTCGATACGTGCAAATCATATCTGGTCTCAAGAGGGGAGACAAAGTGATTATGAACCGAAATATCATAGCAGGAGAAAAAGTTAAATTGTCAGGGGGTAGTCGGTAACGAAGCCTGTATCGTTTAGGGTCCCACGGTAAACGTAACCCCCTCACCATACTGGCCTCCTAACCGAATAACCCTAAGCAATCACAATATGTATGAAGAGAGTTACATCCTATCTCAAGGGACTCAGATTTGATCGCAAACTGCAAGATACGCTTGTCGCACGATACCTTTCTAATCCCCGACTCGTCATTCTTCTTATCCTCACTATCCTCATTTTGGGTATCAATAGTTTTATTAACTTGCCTCGTAGACTCAACCCAGAAATTAAAATACCTATTGTCCTCGTCTCAACAGTCTTGCCAGGCGCTTCGCCAAAAGACATTGAGTCGCTTGTTACCGTGCCACTTGAAGATGCTGTCTCTGGGGTTGCCGATGTTAAAACAGTTCAATCTTCTTCTCGCGATTCAGTGTCTATCATTACCATGGAATTTGAGTCAGGCGTCGATCCTGACAAAGCACGAAGCGACGTTCAATCAGCAATTGACTCGGTAACACTGCCCGATGATGCGCAGACGCCAAAAGCACAAAAGCTTGATTTTGAGAACCAACCGATTTTGACATTCAACCTCACCACGTCCTCAGATACACCCAGTCTGGTAGCATTTGCCAAAAAGCTCAAAGACAAACTAAAAGATCTACCAAACATTGAAAAAGTCTCTGTCTCAGGCCTTGATGAGCAGGAAATTGAAATCCTTATCCGTCCTGAGGTTATCGCAACGTACGGGCTAAACCCACTCCAATTGCAACAAACCGTTAAAAGCGCACTTGCCTCATTTCCCGCAGGGTCTGTCCGCACCGATGCCTCAGTGTTCTCCTTGAGCATTGATCCGGCGGCAACGACAATTGAGGACATAAGAAACTTGCAAATCAGCCTGAGTGGGCGAATTGTCCCGCTATTACAAGTCGCGACCATCTCCGAGCGCGCTAAACCGGATCAGCAGTTATCCTACTTCGCTGAAATGGGCAAGACGCCTTCCCGCTCAGTGACTTTTGATGTTTTTAAGACGGAAAGCGCGAATATCACAACGGCAGCAGATGAAGCGGACAAGATAATAGAAGCGGAGCTTAAGCCGTATAGCGATCGATTCTTCGTCGCATCAATCCTAAACTCCGGTGAGGAAATAAACGATCAATTCAATGAATTAACCAGAGATTTTTGGATAACAATCGGCCTTATTTTTCTGGTACTTATCGTATTTTTGGGCGTGAGGCAGGCAATAATCTCATCAGTTTCAGTACCTCTCACGTTTCTCATAAGCTTTACTGTGATGCAGCTTTCCGGTATCTCCATTAACTTTCTTTCTCTTTTTTCACTGCTTTTATCGCTTGGGCTTTTGGTCGATGACACGATAGTCGTCATTTCCGCGATGTCCCAATACCATAGAACGGGAAAATTCACGCCACATCAGACAGGACTTCTGGTCTGGCGGGACTTTGTTATTGCCATCTTCACAACGACTATCACTACCGTATGGGCTTTTCTTCCGCTTTTACTTTCAACTGGCATCATCGGAGAATTCATAAAAAGCATCCCGATTGTCGTATCGGCAACGCTCCTTGCATCATTTATCGTTGCTATGGGAGTGACACTGCCTCTTATCATAATCCTCTTAAAACCCAACATTCCATATCGGGTGAAATTGCTCGGGCGAATTTTGCTTCTTATCATTCTTGTCGCGATTTTATTTATTATTGTTCCAAAAGGACCGCTTTTGATCCTTGAGATTATCGCGATTGTCGCGTTTTTATTTGTATTTCACGCAGTCCGTCTCATACTTCTCAAGAGGGTAAAAGAAGAATATTCTCAGACTATTAAAAAAAGAAAAGAGCTTAGAAAACTCCCATACTATCTGGAGCACGGCATTTTTAGCTTTGAGCAAATTTCCGACAAATACAGGCAACTTATCAGTAGAATCTTATCTTCCAATACGAGCAGACGCTCAGCCATCATTATGGTTGTTGTCTTTTCTCTTTTCTCTTATCTGCTTTTGCCGCTTGGATTTGTTAAAAATGAGTTTTTCCCAAAGTCAGATAATGATTTTATTTATCTCTCACTTGAGCTGCCTGCAGGGACCAATGTACAAACATCAGAAAAAGAAGCCGTCAAACTTATGAATATGTTGCGAAATACGAAGGACGCAAGTTTTGTAACAGCTGATATTGGCCGGGGCTTTAGTCAAACCGAAGGTGGTACAGCGGGTGCAGAAGGGAATAATGTGCTTTTTACCATACGGCTGCTACCGAAAAAAGAACGGAAATCCTCAATCGCAATAGCAACTGATTTGCGGGAACAATTTTCTTCATATCAGGCGGGAAAATTGTCAGTGATTGAAATATCCGGCGGCCCGCCTGCGGGTGCCGATATCCAAATAAAGCTGTTTGGCGATGACCTGCAAACACTTGATCGATATGCAAATAACATTCAGAATTTCTTGCAGAATAAGAGCGGTATCACAAATGTTGACAAAAGTATAAAAGCAGGCACAAGCAAGCTTACCTTTGTGCCGGATCAGCAGAAAGTCACAGAGGCAGGATTGACAGTCGACCAACTCGGCCTCTGGCTTAGGCTTTTCACAAGCGGTGTTTCGCCTGACACATTCACTCCGGCGGGGAACGGTGAAGACGAAATCGATGTCACGATCCGTTTGAATGAAAAAACTGCATATGCGGAGACGATAAATTCGATTTCTATCCCTACTCCACAAGGCGTTGTACCACTGACATCGCTTGGTGCTTTGCGGCTTAAGCCAAACCCGACACTTATCACGAGAGAAGACGGGAAAAGGACACTTTCTGTGGCAGCGGGCGTTGCGCCGGGATTTAATGTCAGCGAACAAAACAAAACGCTTGAACAATATGCCAATACCGATTTGAAACTGCCAACAGGCTATACTTGGCAAACAGGTGGGGCGAATGAAGAGAATCAGCGGTCTGTGCAGTCTATCCTCCAAGCGATGATCATATCATTTATCCTTATCATTCTGACTATGGTTTTGCAATTTTCATCATTCAGGAAAGCGCTTATTGTTATGCTCGTTATCCCATTGTCCATCTCTGGTGTATTTATCATCTTTGCTTTGACGCAAACCCCGCTGTCATTCCCGGCGCTCATCGGCGTCCTTGCCCTTTTTGGGATTGTCGTCAAAAACTCGATTCTCGTGGTTGATAAAATAAAACAGAATGTTGCGCACGGGATGCGCTTTCACGATGCGATAGTCGACGGGTCATCGAGTCGCCTTGAGGCTATTGCATTAACATCTTTAGCTGCAATTATCGGCCTTACTCCGATAACGCTCTCAGACCCCTTATGGCGCGGCCTGGGAGGCGCCATCATAGCGGGGCTTACCTTCTCAGGCACCATCATGCTTTTCTTCATACCGGTTGTGTACTACTACTGGTT
>CAZSQB010000019.1:0-16657 GCA_964608945.1 uncultured Gammaproteobacteria bacterium | reverse complement strand
CCACTCTGCCGACGCCAACTCCGACGATTACTCAGACTCCCACACCTACAAATACCCCTACTCCAACCCCCACGCCTACACCGACAGGTGCCCCAACGCCAACCCCAACACCAACTACACCTCCTTCGCCTGGAGCAAATGTACTGAAAAACTCGTCATTTGATACCAATAACAATGGGTTTCCTGCCAATTGGCAACCACGTACTGGTGCATCCTGGGATAATACCGTTTTTCATAGCGGGGTAGCATCGCTCAAAATAGTTGGCCCAACAGGATCCTACACTTTCCAGGGCGTCACGCTCAAGCCAAGTACAACATATACCATAGAGGGTTGGGTCAAGACACAGATGACAGCTGGGACAAGTGGCGTCTATGTACGGCTTGCCAATGTCGATCAAACGATTACCCTTCGGGGAACAAATGACTGGACAAAAATCAGTAAGACTATGACAACCCCTGCCAGTCTTATTTCCGAACGCTTTGACCCAGTATGGACACTCGCAACTGGAGAAACTGCCTGGTTTGACGATGTAAAACTGTGTGAAGGCACAGCATGCCTCTAATTCTTCCTCACGATCCACCGCAGGCAATCTCATAATCCTCATCACCAAAGCCAATTATTTATTAATCGGGCCAACACCAGTTTGCTCGCGTTCTTAGGATTTACTCGTTGTGGCCTCTATTGATCAGGCCATAAAACAGGAAGATATTATTGTGTAGTTATACCAACTGAACTTGAGGCTGAGTTGTTAGCAGCATCGTACGCTTTTGCAACGATTGTATAGCTTGCTCGTGGTTTTCCACCTACCTTAATTGTACAGGCATATGTAGCTGTTGTATCTGTGCAACGGAGGCTGCCATTTAGATAGAATTCAACTCTATTAACACCAATATTGTCACTAGCTACGGCAGTTATCGTCAGTGTTGTATTTCTACTTACTACGCTACCATTTGCTGGCGAAATGATGGATACAGAAGGAGACGTCGTATCAGCAGGGAGAGTTGGGAGAGGAGATGGGGTATTTGTTGGTGTGACAAAGGCAGTGGGTGATGCGCTCGGATCTATAGTTGGTGAAAGCGTAGGAAGAATACCAGTAGGAGAAGGTGATGTACTAATAATTCCTGGATCATATTCATAGATTTTTGAGTCAGTTGTACCTACATAGTATTTGCCATTGAGCACAGCGAGACTATATGCAGTCGTCGGCGCATTCCCAGCAACTTTCTCCCATGTTGAGAGGTTGGTTGTTCGCCAGATTGTTGTTCCACTGAGATGGTACAAATATGGACCTTCCTGAATAAGATCAGTTGACGCCCACGTACTTCCTCCAGCAGGATTTGGCACATAGCTCGCGGTTGTTCCATTAAAGACCTTAAGAATTCGTGTCCCACCATTCCAACTTGGTTCTACTGCGCGATATACCATCTTTCCTGCGAATTCAATTGGCCGCCAGCCTTGTTCATACGAGTTGAGTAAGCGGGGTCCATTGGTCCAGGTTGTGCCATCGAAAACTTTCGAAACAGTATCCACTGATCCTGTGTTATTTGTTGTAGCGTGAACATACAGTTTGCCGGGGAGCGTTCCTACCGAGTAAAATCGATAGGGATTGATCCCGTCTCCAAGTTTGAGGGATTCCTGCCAAGTTATACCACCATCGAGGCTTCGCCAGGCAACAGCATAATACCCCTTCGATCCAACCATCCACAAATCCGATCCGGTAAGCGTCGTCATATCAAAATTGTGTGTCATCGTAACTGGACTATTACTCTTCCAAACATCCCCCGCTTCTCCAACTGCAAAATCTGAACCTCTGGGATCAGTCGAAGGAGCGTAGAGGCTACCACTGATGATCCGTAGATTCTCGATCTGCTCTGTGTTGAGTATATGCACAGTTGAAAATGTTCTGGTTACCGGATCAAATGGACTTATTGAGATTGGTCCTGTGTTAGCACCATAGTCACCGTAGCCTGCGTAGAGCTTGCCATTCCACGGAACAAGTGTATAAAGTTTTTTACCTGCAGCGGTTGGTTGATTTGCGGCTTGTGGATGTATACCAACAAGACCCCACACTTCAGTTGCTGCTTGGGAGGGCTGTTTGGGGAATAATAATACGTTTAGTAATTGGTCCTGGAAGGGGAGAGTAATAGCGATGGCCAAGAAAAGCAAGATACCAAGTATCGAAAGATTGAATATCAATCGCTCTTTCTTATCCTGCTTGTTGTTAATCTTGCTCAAATATGGACTGAACATTTTTTTATCAAAAAACATTGAGGTGAAATAATCCTAATTTTATTAAGATTGAGTATGGGTGAGATGTCAATAGGGAATGTATATAGCAACAGTTCGCGCTTTTAATGTGGTTTGTCATCTTCCAAACCCTCCCATATATATAACTCCAAATAGGGAGGGTAGCAGTAATTCTCTTGGAGTGACAAAAGATCTGTAAACACAATTCATATCCTTCATTATATTCTTACAGGATAAAGGAGATCTTTCACAATGCCCTCTAGTAAATAACTATACATCGTTACAATAATATTGTCATTGTGGATAACTTTGGGATATCCACATATTTTTTTTGTCATGCTGAATCAAGTTCAGCATCTAGATCCTGAAATAAATTCAGGATGACAGCTATTTTTGAAGCTAAAAATTTTTGACGTCACAGAATTCATTCTAACGCGTTTTTTTATAAAATCCGTATGATTTATCGTCGAAATTTGTGCTTTTGAAGCGAAATTTTATAAAATTCAGGCTCAGGATTTTAATCTGATTTTCACGCAACTGACTTGACTGACTATGTACTTGCTGCAAAATATGTGTATAAAAAAGCTGTACGATATCGAGAAGGTACATGAAAGACTGAAAAAAATACGAATTAATACGAGGGAGGGCTAAGGGGGTAGCCTTGAATGATCGGATTAGTACTTCAATCTAAACTCAGCAGTGTAGGTGTGGAATTTATTATAATTCTAATAATTATGCAAGTTACTTTAATCAGTTATATCAGGTCAATAAGTAATATTTGAGTAAAATCATTCTATTTGCAGAGAAAGCGTTTTTCCCTAAACACAACCTTCCAAATATCCCCAATTTCCTTATTTCCCCCAAAACTTACTTTTCCCGCTTTCGTTAAAGACGATTACTTAGTGCTTTTCAAAATTTGAGAGGCCTTAAAATCAATTCTAGGACCTGATCATTTTAGAAGCTTCTCAAATAAGAGAAAATGAGGACCCTACAAACACGCCTGTGTTCCTTCACAGAGCGCAACATCATCAAACCAGGCAGTAGCTCCTGTATTCACATTGTAGAGAAGGTCTAGTCTCCCAGCTTGATAGTTAGGAGCTGTGGTAAAGGTTCTTGTCACCCGTGTCCAGTCAGTTGTACCTTTTACAGGAGGACTTGCTAGGTAGATATCAGGAGATGTAAGAGTAACAGCATAGCGAACTGTCATACCCGTTGTTGTAGTAACTCCTTGTGTCTTAATCCACGAGCTAAGAGTATAGGTAGTATTTGGTTTCAATGCTGGTAGATTCTGAGCAAAGGTATAACCATTCCCCCCAGTCACTTTGAGTGAGATTTGGCCAGTGTGGATAATTGTCGTATCTGCTAATAGACTATTTCGCCGCTGCCAGCTAATTGGAAAACCACTACTTAATACCTCAAACGATGGATTCCCTACAAGATTAATACTTTGTGGAGTAGGTGTTGGAGTGAGTGTCGGCGTTGGCGTAGGTGTATTAGTCGGTACGACGTCAGTCGGGGTAGGTATCGGTGCTGCAGTTGGTGTTGGAGTAAGTGTCGGCGTACTTGTTGGAAGGGAAGGAGTGTATTCATAGATTTTTGAATCATATGTACCAATATAGTATTTACCATTGAGAACTGCAAGGCTCCATATGGTGAATGCTGGGACATTGCTCGCGACTTTTGTCCAGTTAGTAAGATTTGATGTTTTATAAATCGCGCGATTACTTGTACCAGGTTGCGTCGAGAGGACAAATAATTCGTTGCCAACAATTTGCATATCATAGACCCGAAATGTTGAAGCGCCCTCAGGACTTGTAACATTTGAGAACGTCGTGCCGTCAAATCGCAAGAGGCCTCCTCCCAAATTACCTGGAAGATAGACCAATTTTCCGGCAAAGTTCATTGGTCTCCATCCACCAATATTTGACGACGGCAATAGATTTGGCCCATCAGACCAGGAAGTACCATCAAAGACTTTTGAGACAGTATCGACTGTAGCGCTAAAATCGTCTTTTGCTTGTACATAGAGTTTGCCGTTTAAAACACCAGCAAAATGGAAACGCCAGGCTGTGGCACTCGCATTAAAATGATCAAGGGATTTTGTCCAGGTTGTACCGTTGTCAACACTTCTCCAGGCAACAGCATGATTACTCCCGCTTGATCCAACAATCCACAGATCTGACCCAGTAAGCGTTGCCATATCAAAGTTATGCTCTGGAATAACTGTCGTGACATCGCGCCAGACACCTGGGGAGTCTTCAACCGCATAGGCAGCACCCGGACTTCCTCGAGAATCAATCGCTGGTGCGAAGAGTTTGTTGTTGATAATACGGTAATGATAAATAGCTTCAGTGTTGGAAATATGCTCCTGTGTAAAGGTTTTTGTTATTGGATCAAATGGACTTATTGCGATTGGTCCTTTATTTTGGTCAAAATCACCATACCCTGCATAGATTTTCCCGTTCCAAACCTGAAGCGTTCTAAGAGCTTTTCCTTGTGACGTCGGCTGAACAGCGGCTCCAGGGTGCGTGCCGACTACAACCCACGTTTCAGCCGCTTCTGAGGGATGCTTTGGGAAAAGGAGTTCAAGGAAGCGATCACGCAAAGGAAGTGTTAGGGCAATAATAATAAAGAGGAGTATGCCAAACGCTGAAAGCGTGAGCGCAAAGCGTGTTTTTTTATCTTGCTTCTCAGTAAGGAAATCAAAGTGCCTTCCAAAATGCCGTAACTGCTTAGTCATAAAACCCATATTTCCCCTTATCTATTTATTGATCTTTTGTCAGGCAATTGTCAAGAGCAAACTTACAGAGCTGGACATTCAATTTATGACCTGCCTATAATAAAGTATGCATGAGTTCTTGCTGTCTTTTCTTGTATTCTTCCTTTCAAGCGTGATTAGCGTCATATTTACTCTTTTTGCAGTTGCCCCATCAACAATCCATAAAATCATTGGAATACTTATTCTTCCTGTTTTTTTACTTATTTATGGCTATAAACTTCACAGAATAAAAACGTTTATTCAGAAAGATTGGGGCAAGTGGTGGATTCTTTTTCTTTTTGCACTCCTGACACAGCTTATTATCGTATCAACTGGCGGTATCTATAGTCGTTTTTTCATTTTACTGCATCTTTTTACTTTGGCGTGCAGTTTTTTCTTTAGTTTTCAAATCGCGCTCGTCTTCCTTGTATTTATCGTCATCGTCCTTGGTGTCAATACGCTCTTCAGCCCAGTACTGCTCTCAAGTTTTGTTACTGATCCAGTAACACCGCTTGCCTATTTTATCTCTTTTTTCAGTATGCTTCCGCTTGCGTATTTATTATCTGAGCGATATCACCTGAAAGATAAGCTTGCGAATATGCTCAGTAGTCAAATTGCTGTCGAAGAGACGATTCTTGAGAGCTTACATGAGATAGTCATTGTAACCGATACAAGTTACCGCATATTATCAGTCAATGAGGCAGCTGAGCGGGCGCTCCATCGGTCTCGCGTAGAGCTTATTAATGTGCCGCTTTTTTCTGTGCTCTATGTAAAAGACAAAAACGGAAATTTGCTCAAAGAGAATGCATTGTCTCTGGCTGCTATTTCTGAGAAAGCAAAAAAAGGGATGGCACTGACTATGCAGGACTTATTGCTCCTGTCAACTGGCGCTGGTCCTACGAAAGTAAGTCTGCAGGTGAAGCCGATTGCAGACATAGAGGGGAAAATAACTCAAATCAGTTTTATCATAAGCGATGCAGTACAAAAAGAAGAAGTGCATAAGGATTTGGAGCTTGCGACTACTAAACACCAAGCCATGATTGAAAATCTCAAGCAATTGCTCAGGCGGGAAAATCTTTTTGCGCTCAATACAAAATTGTCTCTCATCGCAAAAGCAGAGCAAGATATTTTTACTGCGCGGCTTATAGAGGACCATCCCGTAGTTGAAAAGAAAGTGCGTATTGACATCGCGCGGCTGTGTCAAAGCCTGTTAAAAGGTGAGAAAGAGCTTGCAGATGCATTCCATGTGTTATTGGATTTTTCCTTTATCAATTTTGGGAAAAATGATATTGAGTCGCTCATTGCACATGCAAAATTTGCTCTCTCATATCAACAGCTTACAGGACCATTCTTTACGGTATCGTGTGATGTGAAACAGATAAGCATTGTCCTGCAAAAGCTTATCGAAATAAGTATTTTACTTGCCTCCTCTGAAGTTAGACCCTTTGTAAAGGCGAGTATTGCGCGGGATGGGAATGCTGCGCTCATCGTCACGATTACTGCTTCGTGTCCTCCGATTATCCCTGAACAAGAAGGAGACCTTTTTGTGCGGTACTATGGAAGACTAAGCGATCGAACAAACTTGCGCATCGGTTCTGGCCTTGAGGGGTATCTCGCAAAAACAATTACGGGTCAATTGAATATTCCGCTTTCAGTTGAGATAGTGGAAGATTCGGGAATGGTCATTTTCTCCCTGCGTATTCCAAAAGATACACCTCCGACTGCGTAGAGTAATGTAGCTTAATTCGGCCCGACACCAGGAATAATGGCATTTTCACGATTGGCTTGTTGGGCGCCATCTTGGGCAAACCAGAGACGTCCAAAGCTTTCAAAGTCCATAGCTCTATTGGCTCTATTAAATAACGTGATTCCAGGTTTGATATACTGCGCAATTGCCATTGAATCACCACACGGGAGAGGGATTCTGCCAAGTGGATCAGTGCAGAAAAGGTCAGTATACTGTGATCCTTTATGACCTGCTTTCAGTGCAAGCGCCGCTCCCTGATAGAATCGATTCGAGCCAGTCGAGATCTCCCCCGGTACGAGATTTTTACATTTCACAACTTCTTCCAAAGCTTCGCCCACACCGCCGCATGACATAATAGTATCGACTTGATTGACGAGGAAGATGCCTGCTGTTTTCAGATCACGAGAATCGAGGAATCCAAAGACTGTTTTACTCAAGTCAATAGTCCATGGCTCATAGCCGCCTTGGGATCCTGGAATGCCCAGCACTGGGATATCCCGACGCCCACCAGAACCATCTGCAAGTGCTTTTGCTTCTTGATCTGCGCACTCGGCAGGTTTAAGCGCAACCTTGCCCAGACCTGGAGCATTATTGTTGCTTCGTGAAAATCCAAAATCTCCCATAAAACGAAGATTGGCAACAATATCATTGGTGTTGAGATCCTTTATAGCGATCTCAACGGTATGGAATCTGACGCAGAGCCTTCCGCGTCCTGCAGTACCAAGGTGTATACTAAAGAGCCATCGGTATTTGTTCGTACCTTCACTTTGGTCAAAGATAAGGTTCTTAAAGCCTGGATGTCCTTCACCCATACCGTGTTTTTGTGCAGTGTACTCAAATGCGTTGATATAATCTTCTGCTATGAGTTTTGGATTGGCGCCATGGTCGTGGCCAAATGTGCACCAGTAGACTGGATCAACAATACTATGCCATGTCCGATATGGCATGCCGTCTGGTCCTGCAGTCTTATATTGATCATGCACCCATGTTGGGCATTTCGCATTCGCAAGAGGAGTCTCAAGACCCGATGGTACCGATGGTATCGTTGGTGTTTGTGATGGCTGGCCACCTTCCTCGGCAAGAAGCACCCAATAGGGAAATCCCTTAAGAGATTCTCCAGGATTTACAAGCCCACCAAGTGTTACCTCGCCACCGTCTGGGAAGGATTTTCTATAGACAGGTGATACACCTTTATTTGGTTGGTATGTGTATACAACTGGAAATGCATTAATTGTTCCCGAGGCTATCCAACCATTTGCAGTACTTAGCCAATTTGGGAGAGGATAATCACTTCCTCCTCGCCACACGACAGCAAGCGTTGCTCCTCTATTAAGATGGAGCGTAACTGCATTATCAAGATTAGAGCCTGGTACACCTGCATAGAAGTCCCATCCATTGTATGCACCAACATCGGTAATTTTACCGTCTTTATCCATGCCAATTTTATAGTCTCTATCTACGCCTAGCAAAACACTCCCTGTTTTAAATTGTCTTGGGAAGTAGAGATTCTTTCCATACGGAACATCACCAGTTCCGGCTGGTTTTCTCATAACATATGAGGCAATGAGCGTTGGTTCATTCACAGGAATTGGTGTTGGGGTAGGTGTTGCTGTTGGGCCCTGCGTTGGAATTGGTGTGGGCGGAACAGTTGTTGGAGTCGGAAGTGTCGGAACAGTTGGTGTGATTTGCGCGATTATATCTTCACAATCAGCGCGTGATCCCTCACAGACCGTGGCATCGTCAAACCAGGCGATTGCGCCTTGATTTAATTCATAGGTGATATCAAGTCTGCCGGATTTGTAATTTGCAGGGGTTTTAAAGGTTTTGGAGACAAGTGTCCAGTCTGTAGTTCCTTTCACCGCTGGTTCTCCAATAACAATATTCGATTGGGAAATTATGTATCGGAATCCTGCGCCCCGTTGTGTATTCACTTCTTGGGTTTTGACCCAGACACTTGCTGTATACGTGGTATTTGGCTTCAAGGTGATTCCTTGAAATGTATATTCATAGCCTGTTGGCCCAACGCCTTTTAGGGATGCTTGACCACTATGAGCAGTCGTGCCATCCCAGACGAGATTTGTCCGTATCTGCCAATTGGTAGGAAATTCGCCACTTTGCGCTTCAAATGAAGGATTAGCGACGAGATTCACAGAAGCTATAGCCTTGTCTACTTTGCTCTGTGAATAAATGACAAACCATAGAAGTAGAAAGAAGATGCTGATCGTCGCAAGAATAGGCAACAAGTCATCGCGACTGTATGGCGGATTAATAGCTTTTCGGTAGTGATCAATATACTTTTTCAATTTTCTCAAGAGAAAGATAGAGTAAACTATTACTCTATAACTCATTATGCACTGAAAAAAGAAGGCATGTCAAGGGTTATTTTTGCGGAATCAAGAGAATTTTTATAATCAGCCGAAGAGTATTTAGTACCCGGCATACATACGTAATACCAGATACTAAATACTTATTTCAACTCCACTGTGGCTCCAGCCGTGGTCAATTTTACCTTGGCTTCCTCTGCGGTTTTCTTGTTGACTTGCATCAGTACTTCTTTGTTGCCTACATCTGCCAAGTCTTTGGCTTCTTTCAATCCCAGTGTCGGGACGAGTTCGCGAATAGCTTTAATAACTGCGATTTTATTTGCACCGGCATTAACTAAGAAAACATTAAAGACTGTCTGCTCTTCCTTTGGTCCCTCCTCCGCCGCGTCAGACGCGGCTGCGCTACCACTTGCTGCTGTCATAACCACGTTTGACGTGGCAGAAACGCCGAATTTTTCCTCAAGAGCTTTCACAAGTTCTGAAAGCTCAAGAACCGACATCGATTCGATAGCACTCATTAGCTGTTCTTTTGTAAGTTTATCTGCCATGTATTAATCACCCCCTTTTTGTAGTAAGTATTATGTATCAAGTAGTAAGTATGGAGTTTTATACCTAATACCTAATACATGCTACTTGCTACGCTGTTGGTTTCTTATCTCTTATTGCTTTTTGCCCTCTATTGCTTTTAGTGTCATGACGAGTGATTGTAAATTCCAATTAAGTGCTCGGTGCAGTCCCTGTATCGGTGCTTGCATTTGTCCGAGAAGCTGGGCGCGAAGGACAGGCATTGCAGGAAGCGTTGCAAGCTTGGTGACATCTGCTTGAGTAAGTGATTTACCTTCAAGAATTCCGAATTTGATGAGCGGGAGCTTGAGTTCTTTTATAATTTTGCTAAGTTGCCTAAGCGGTTCGACAATGTCGTTGTAGATAAAAAGCGTTGCAGTGGGTTGCTCAAAGTGTTTCTTGTCTTCATCAGAAAGGTTGATACTCTCCAAAGCGCGGAGAACAAGGCGGTTTTTTGTTACGACATACTCTGCTTCAAGCTTTTTAACTGCTTTTTTTAGACTCTCTGTCTGTTTGTGCGTGAGGCCTTGGTAATTGGTAAAAACCATACCTTTGGATTTTTGCACTTTGTCAGTGAATTCACCAACGATGGTTTCTTTTCGCGCCCGTCCCCGATATGGTTTGGCTTGATGTGCGTGTGCTTTTGTTAATTTTGCCATAACCTACTAAAATCCGAAATCCGAATATCGAAATTCGAAACAAATCTAAAGGTTCAAATACCAAATGTTCAAAACAGGTTTTATATTTCTGTCATTTGTATTTTGGTCATTGTTTCGGATTTCGTGCTTTGCCCCGTACCGTATGGTACAGGGCTTTGGTATTCGGATTTACTTGCAAAGCAGAGTACACAAAAAAGCACCCCGAGGGTGCTCATAATGCAGATTAATGAAACATTTCTGCGTAGTTTCGCGTCTTGTTTCGCTTAGTTCCGCGTTTGACTCTCCTCGGCTGGTTTTACTCTTTCGACACCAGCTGTCTTAGGTAGATGTAATCATAGCAGGGAGGCTGAGAATTGTCAACTTGGAAGGGAAAAATGGGGACCAAATTGGGGACGGTCCTAAGAAAGATTATTATGGCAATCCAAACTAAACACAATTTTTTCAGGGTAATTCATGTAAAAATAAGTGTCTAAGAGCCTTGTAAACTATTGATTGTTTAGCTCGCTAGAACAGTTAAATTGAGGACCGTCCCTAAGGGATCTAAGGGCTAAATCTTCTACCGGTTTCAGCAAGAGGCGGTCTCATCTACTGAAACTGTACTCCAATTAGTTTGGTTTGTCAAGGATAAAATCTCTTTTCCGAAGCGACTGTGTTACTAACTAAGTACAATGCTTGGTTGCTTCTTCATTATAAATCTTCGCGGATTTGGTAGCGCTACTGCTGTTCCTGCAGGCGGTTCTGGAGTTGGTGTTGGCCAGATGCAGCGGTAGCCTGGAAGTGGGGTTTTACATTCTGGGATCGGTGATGGGGTTGGAGTCTTAATCGGCCACACGCACGGTCCAGTCGGCTGTGGTGTCGCCTCACAGGATGGCGGCAACGCGGTCGATGTCGGCACCACACCCGGAGTCGCCGTCGCTATCGCAGTCGACACTGCTGTTGCTATGGCAAATACGGGAATACCGCCGTCCGGGCCGGTCAATTGGAAATTAAGATCGCTCGGAAATGCCGGTTGCTGTGGTATATCTGCACTGCTCCAAGATCGACTTTGAGAAACGACAGATGGAGTAGGTGGGGGTGGGTCGTCATCTATAAGCGGTTTTACTCCAACCGTAGCTAAGATTCCAAGGCCAGCTCCTACTGCTGTTAGGAGTAATGCTTTACTGCTGCTTATCGAGGAATCCCGTCTACTGAGAAGTTCAAGTAATGCCTGTTCAATTAAAGCTTGCCTATTACCATATTGTCCAGGTTCTGGTAGGGGACCAACTGACCCTAAACGGTCTTGCATTTTGGTCTTATGATCACTCTCTGGTCGTCCAGAACGTGCTGGAGGCAATTGTCGTTGTTTACTAAGATCTGATTTTCCGTTTTTAGCATGTTGTGGTTGGCTATCAACTACCTGTGCTAGTTGTAGTAATTCTTCAGGTCCAATCTTACTTAAGTCAATATTATTAGTGCCTGGAATCATGGGAAGATCTACCCTAGAACCGTTAGCGTTTACTACGCTAGAAATATGCGGCCTGCGGCCATTCCTAGAAACTTTTCCATTTTCTCGTTGATCTGTACCTACTGTGCCTTCTACCCCAAATGAAGTAAGAGCGACAACAGGCAATCCTAATTCTGCATTGTTAAATGCACAGCCATTACTGCTTGATTTTATTGAAGGTCTATCCCCTGAAAGGGAGGCAGCAATTGCTGCCGATCGCACTGCATTAAAAGTGTCTATCATAATACAAACTCAGCCTGAGCATAACACTCAACTATAGGTACTGTCAAGAAAGAAGAATAGGAAAGGAAATACTGATGTTCTATTGATGAGATGACGTGTTTTAAAAATTGTACAAGAAATAAAGTCTTCTTATAAGATAAAAACGTTGCGTTTTGTTTACAAAAGAAAAGGACAGGCCATATGCCGTGAGTGACGTTTTGCAATAAAGAAAAGCAATATAAGCGAATAAATGCCATGCTTGCCATCGTTATTTGTGCTCATAGTGAGAGATTTTTATAGTTCATATTCAGCATAGAGAGATGTCAGAAAAATGTCAATTAGACGAATGCCTACGAGAGTGAGTTGCTATGTATATTCCGTCTGGGAATAGGAAATATATTACGTATGGTATCAAAAAGCCCAGGTCTTGTTACTTCGTCGTTCATTCGGTCTGGCTGACCAAAATCTGCAGACAATCCAGCTCGTGCCTCAGCCGCTTTCTGACTAATAAGATCATATGGTGAAGCAGGAGAATCTAATTGACGTCTTAGCTCTTCTATTTGGGGAGCAGGATTCACATGAAAACCTTCAGCTGAAGCATTATCATGTTCGGTCTTTTGACCAGTTCCCATGGGTAAAGTAGGTATCGCTACTTGTGGCGCCCCCAACGTATGTAAGTACGATACAAATTCTTCTACAGTTCCATTGCCATTAGGATATGCAGCAAAAAATGCGCGACGGAGGTCCTGACATGCAGCTGTGAAAAGTAACGAATCTATTTCAGCATGAGTCTTGCCAAGCAAATCGCTTCCAGTATATTGTTCAGGTTTAACTACTACCGTTTCGCTGGCTATTGCAGGGCGCCGACGTATTGTCTGACTATCATCAACCATAATCGCATGCGGAATAATGCCTGCGCTTCGCCGTATAAGTGGTTCAGAGGCTTGATTAGTTCTTACACGCGGTAACACAGGGATTGGCGTTTTTGCAATGACGGTTCCATCTGGAAGAATCTTTGTTCCGCATTTAACGTTTTCAAATCCGGGTTGTTGGCCTATTGGTATAGCTGTTAAACCAGTAGCTCTCTGTAATTTACATTTTCCTTCCATCTGTTGGGACATAAAATAGACAAGCCTGATACATCAAGCTATATCGTGAGCATACATCTGGGCAATTCGATTGTCAAGCAGGGATAGGAAAAACAACAATATTTCAACAGAAAAGGATTTATTGAGAATTCAAAGTAATAGAGTATTTTTTTATAAGATGGAATGATTCAGCCTTACGCGTAAGGCATCATAAAATCTACCAATTGGTAAAAAAGATGATGAAGCAAAGCCATGGACACTGTGTAAGGCTATAAAGGCTTACGTTCCAAGTGGAGGGCGGGTTGGATTGCTGGGAGTAATAATCGGTTGTGCCGGGGCATTTGGGCTTCCAGTTCGCTCGCGGACCTGTTCTCCGGTTTGTAACAACCTGTTTCTAACATCCTCCATTCGCTGCCGTAACTCATCAGCTGCTTCTTGCAACCGTCGCCGCATTTCTGCGAGTCGTTGCTGAAGAAGCGTCAGCCAATCAGGCGTGCCTGGCGGAGGAGTGCCGGGTCCTCCTGGAGTCAAAGTTAAGAAAACATCAGGCGGTGGCGTTCCAGTTAAGCCACAGTTGGGCGATGCAAGACAGACAAATGTTGGCGTTGCCAATGGTTGGCCAGTGCCAGGGGTTGTTGGCGGATTCTTGCCGTCGTCACCTGTTGGTGTGGGTTCTTTTTTGGTACCATCACCCGGTGTTGGATCTTTTGGTCCGCCAGTATCTGGGTCTTTGGTTGGTTCACCACCAGGTGGTTCATCTCCACACGGTTGTGTAGGATCAATTGCAGCAACCTTTGGTTTTCTTTTTGATTGTTGTTCTGCATTAGGATCTTTTGTCGGCTCAGCTGATGGTGGAGGTTCTTTGCCATCTTGATCCTTGCCCCCAACTGCATTTGCAGCATTAACACGTCCATATTTCCAGTTATTACCAGTACCTTTAATATTATCGCTGCTTGCTTGCAGGCGATCTATGACACCGCTATTGGATTTTGCACCATTTGCCCAAAGGAGTGCTGCAACAGCAGCCACATGTGGTGAAGCCATCGACGTGCCGGTCATAAAGTCATAAGCCTTTTGACTTATGACAGTTGACAAAATATCTGTTCCAGGCGCCGCAATGTCAACCCAGTCAGCACCATAATTAGAAGTCTGGTATTTTTGGTCGTTTTTATCAGTATTCGCGACAGAGATTACATTTTCAAATGCAGCTGGAAAATGAGGGGAAGCGTTACCATCATTACCCGCAGCCGCAACCACAACAACTCCTTTATCAAAAGCATAATCTATAGCGTCTTTGAGTTCCTTATACGCTTCGCAAGTAAAGTTGCCATTTTCTTCAACCGAGAGACTCGTATTGATAACCTTCGCACCTTGATCCGTAGCCCAGATGATAGCTTCCGAGATAACATCGGTCGTACCCCGCGCTACTGAGCCTGGCGATCCATCTAAAGCCTTCGCAATAATAAGCTTGCAATCAGGGCAACCACCAGCGACTCCCTTGGCATTATTAGTAGCTGCCGAAATAATACCTGCAACATGCGTACCATGGCCATTCTTGTCTTGAACTGATGCATCAGGATCACCATTAGACATAAAGTCTTTTCCTGCGGCAACTTTTTCCTGAAGGTCAACATGGTTTAAATCAATGCCAGTATCTACGATACCAACCTTTACACCCTTACCTTTTGTAATATCCCAAGCAGTTGGAGCTTGAATTGTTTGCAACCCATACTGCTGATCAAAAGCAGTATCATTCGGTGTAAATGTCGAATGGGCAAAAGCAACTCTGCCGACATATTCAATCATCGGATCCGCTCGTAGCTCAGCGATCAGTGCGTCTTCTTGACCGATTGGTACATCAAAAATCTGTGTTCTGGTCTGCGGTAAATCCAATCTGATTTTAGCCTTTAATTTTCGTACGACTGCTGTATTGCCTGTTGCTGCGGGTACGCCAGGTTTGCGTTTTACAACGACTCTGCCGGGAACTGCGTTTTTCAACGGTACACGTTTTCCTTGGGTGACATCTGTTTTTTGTTGCGTTGTGTGTCGCTCACCCTTCTCATTTTTTGATAGCGATGCAAGAAGCACAACGCCTGTTATGAGGAGAAAAAGCGCGATAAGGCTCACAAGGCCTATGACATTTACTTTTCGGCTTTGCCCTGGGGGGAGATCTTGCTGTACAGGTGGCCTCTCATCTGGCAACTCCATTCCTGTCACTGGTTTCTTTGACTTTGGTTCTTCTGTTTTCATAAAGTATTTTTACGTATTTCTAGCGTAGAGGAAAGAGGGAGAGGTGTCAAGAAAGCGAAGAGACAAATGGGACCCATTCGATAAACTCCCTTCGACAAAGCTCAGGGCGAGCAGGGCAAGCAAAGGAGACAAAAGGGTTACTGTGAGGGGGGTTTGGGATTGGTATTGAAGAAATCGCCAAACCGCGAAAATACTTCATTAATTTGTTGTCGTACCCGCTCAAGAATACTCTGCCGCAACCCGTTATCTGTTGGCGGGGTGCCAGAGTCTGGTTGGTCGTTACTTGGCACGGGTGTTATGCAGTAATTGGGTGTTGGAGTGGGTGTTTCGCAACTGCCGCCGAGACATTTGAGGTCATCCGGGCCTGGAGGGTTGCCACCAGAATCAGGTGGATTTGGATTGCCGGTATTTGGATCTTTTGTATCATCTGCTGGCGGTTGTGATCCATCTGGGGATTTTGTTGGCCCTTTTGGTGGATTTTTGGTATCTGGAAAAAGCGATATGGACGCGCCAGCATTTGTGTCTAGTACTTTGACATCCCTTGATCTTTTTATAAACCCTGTTTTTTCGGCTGCAACGTTATAAACCCTGTTAGGTTCATGAACCGTGACGGGGCAGGTGCCAATATTGCCTGTTGTGCAACCTTCAATCGCACCATCATCAACGGTTACTGTTGCGCCTTCTAATGATTTGCCAGTCACGCTATTTTTGACATGCACATTTATCGTGAATTCTTTTGACCCGGGTGGTGGGGATGTGCTAATTCTTTCATTTGGTGGTAAATCGATCACGACAGTAACAGACGCCTCACTTGCATCAGATGGAACCTCAACCTTGTTTTTTCCAAAAAGATCTCCTTTAAAAGCCATTATTGTGTGTATTCCGGATTTTGAGGTGGTCAAGTTACATATGCCGGTATTATCGGTATAACACACCGCATAAAGATCTTGTTGCGATGTCACACGCGCATCATAGATTTCTAATACGGATTTGGCGTCTATTACCGTAACTTTGATCGTATATTGTTGCGGTGGGATTGCTTGCGCTCCTGAGCGGAGTCTGGTCGTTTGTTGAGAAAGTGTTACCGTGAGAGGGACAAGCATAATTAAGACAGTTGCGATGACGTAGGGAATAGAAGTTGAGAAATGGGGGAGTCTCTGATCGAGTGATTGCTTTAGTCTATCTATGAACTTACTCATCCTTTCTCAATAGTATGAGTTTGAGCGTTCAGTGTCAAGTTTGGTACAAATAGAAAATGTCATGCTGAATTTATTTCAGCATCTTCCTTGGTAGGTTTAGGGTCTATGGGCGAGG